>JACRBB010000008.1 GCA_016234585.1 Candidatus Saccharimonadota bacterium | reverse complement strand
GGAAAGTGATGGACCGGTAAGGCTGAGTGGCCGCCATATGCCGGCGCAAATGTATACGAATAGAAATTCATATACTCGTTACGGCCGAATTTTCTGGCTGGATTCATTTTTAAAAGTTTTTATTTACTATTAAACCTGTTTTTAGGTTACGCTTGTGGCTTCTGAAAATCAATAAAAACTTAACGTAATCGCTTAACTGGCACGACGCGCCGTAGCAATCCGCAAATGATAAAAGCGTTCCAGGTTGCCTTTAGCCCCAGCTACTTGGCTGTCGGCTTTCTTGACCACCAAAAATGAGCCCTTTACCCAAACTTCAAAGTCTTTAAGGATTTTACGCCTAAGGCTATCGTTTTTAACGATACCCCTGTTAATATCGGCTTTTCCGGCCTCAAATTGCGGTTTTACCATAGTTATAATTTGAGTACTAGATTTACTCAACATGCTAATGCTTGGCAGTACCGCGCGGAGGCCTATAAAGCTCACATCCACTAGGATGATGTCGGGCTTAGAGCTAAGTTGTAAGTAGCGAACGTCAGTCTTTTCATGTAATTCCACTCGCGGGTCCGCGCGCAAACTTGGGTGCATTTGGTCCGTGCCTACGTCCACGGCTACTACCTTTTTGGCGCCGTGTTTTAGAGCATAATCGGTGAACCCTCCGGTACTGCTACCAACATCCAAAACGGTTTTGTTTTTAAAATCCACTCCCAGGTTATTGGCCACACTGGCCAATTTCAAACCGGCCCGGCTAACGTATTTCTCTTCTTGGTTAAGCTTAATTAGGTTGTTTTCACTCACAAAAAAACCAGGCTTTTTTATCACCCGGCCATCCACCGTAACCTTGCCCAGTTTTATATAATTCTCCGCCTGCGACCGTGTCGCCACAAACTTACGGATCACAAGTTCCTGATCAAGCCTAGACTTCATAGGGCTCAAAAGGCATGAGTTGGCACTGCACAATGGGTCTATTGACCGATCTCCTAACCATTTTTTCAAGTCTAATTGCACCCACCCATAAATCGCGTTCTGGTACAATTATCCCTTTCTCGAATACTGCAAATGTTGGTTTTCTTGCAGGAAATAATTTTGCTTCGGCACCAAACGTAATATCCCTACTATTAAGTGCGGATTCTAGTGCTTCATATATTCCCCTGATAACGTTAAAACGATCGTTGATTTTCCAAATTTCAGTCACTTGAGTCCCGGCTTGTGGAACAATTTCATCCGCAAACACTACACCTTCTCTGGCATTCTGCGCTGCTTCGCTAACAATTTTTTTTGCATCGTCAGGACTCGAAGTAAATTCGTTAATCACGCTAATGGGTCGAACGGGCGGTTCTTGTTCCATACCTATCTCAGGGTAAATAAGTACCGTCCAATGGTTAAAATCGTCTTTGACTAAATCTGCTGTGCCATCACCCGGACCAGAATCTACCAATACAGGGCTAGGTAGTGATTCACTTCTGGCCCTTACTCTCCTACTCATTACTATTACTTAATCCTCTCGCGATAAGTACCAGTCGTGGTATCTATGCTAACCATATCGCCCTGCTTTATGAAGGCTGGGACCTTAACCATAATGCCGGTTTCTAGTGTGGCATCTTTGGTGATTGCCGAGGAAGTATCGCCCTTTACGACGTTTTCCGTATAGGTGACCTTTAGCGGTACGTTTTTAGGCAGCTCCACGCCAATCAGCCGGCCGTTGAAAAACTGGGCCTTAACGCTCTCGCCTTCTTTCATGTAGCCAGCTATGTCTTCACTGCCATCTATTAGCATGTCTACCTGCTCATAAGTATCCTCGTCCATGAAGTGATAGTCGGTATCTTTGTATTGGTACTGCAAATTTTTATAAGTAATGTCGGCACTGTCTACTTGGTCGTTACCGTGGAAAGTCTTGTTTAACACCTTACCATCAACCAGGCTTTTAATTTTGACGTTAACTGTGGAGCCGCCCCGTCCCATAACTTTTTGGGCATACTCGGTCACCCGGTACGGCACGCCGTCCAGCTGGAAAACTGTACCTTTTTTTAGGTTAGTTATAGATAAGCCCATGTTAAAACCTACCTGCTAAACTAGCCGTTACTTACAAATGGTAGTAACGCGATGTGACGAGAGCGCTTGATGGCTCGAGCCAGCTGGCGCTGTTTGCTCTCTGTTAAGCCAGTCTTTTTGCGTTGCTCTATTTGACCGTACTGGTTGACATAGCGCTGCAAGGTCTTAAAGTCCTTGTAGTCAAAAAACGCTACGTCCGTTCGGTGTTTAAAAATCTTTGCCATAAATAATTCCTTTCCTTTGAGTTAAGAGCTTTTAGTATGAGTGAAGTGCAAGGAAGAACCGAGCACTGGAGCGAGCTGTATTTTAGGATACAGTGAGTGAAGAGCGGAAGTTCTGACGCAGCAATTCGCCATAATCAAAGCTCGCTAAAACGGGATGTCGTCGAGGTTAATGGGCTCATCACCGATGTCTTCGATGACAACTTCCTCGTCTTTGGCTTTCTTGCTAGCCTTTTTAGTGTCGTCTTTGGTGCTTGAGCTAGCTGCCGGGGCACCGCTATCACCGGATGGCGCTCCGCCACCAGGGCCGCCTAAGAAGGTTACATCGTTGGCTACAACTTCTACTTTGCTACGCTTTTGGCCTTCTTGCTCCCAGTTACGGCTTTGCAAGCGCCCACTTACTAATGCCGGACGGCCCTTGGTTAGATATTGAGCTACTCGCTCGCCCAATGGGCCCCAGGCAACTACATCTACATAGTCGGTAGCCTCTACCCATTCGCCACTAGTTGAGTTCTTGTAGCTGCGGTTAAGCGCCAAACTAAAACTGCACACGCTTTGGCCGTTGGGTGTACTCCTAAGTTCCGGGTCGCGGGTAAGGTTACCCATCAAAGTAACTTGGTTAAAACTTCTTGCCATAATAGTTTTCTCCCTTATTCCTCTATTCTACTCGGTTTGTTGGAGTTTTCGCTGTCTTCTTCCCTGTCAGCGTCATCTCGATCACCGCGCTCGGCGGCTTTTTTAGCCTTTTCGGCTTTTAACGCCTCGGCTTTGGCCATAGCCTTAAGATCGGGACGGGTTATCAGAAAACGAATAATCTCATCTGTAATATTAAAGATTTGCTCTACCTTGCCAACGTTTTCACCTGGCATATCCACCGTGTAAAAAACGTACACGGCATGGTCGAGTTTCTTGATGGTATAGGCTAGCTTACGCTTGCCCCAATTATCTGTTTTGGTAATTTTACCACCGTTATCGGTAATAATTTTTTCTACTTTTTTACTGGCTTTTTCCATATCTATTTCTAGATCTGGGTGATATAGCACAGCTATTTCATATTGGTTCACCGACCCTCGCACCGCATTACCCTGCTCATCAGCAGAGCTGCTGACTCTGGTAGTGCTTGCAGACACATTACTGCGTTGCGAACTGTGGTTCTCGCTCACCGTACCTTTCTGTACGGCTTCGCTGCGCTCCTCGTCCGCGCCTTGTACTGCATCTGCCTGCGTGGCTCTTGTAGCCATAAATGAACTCCTTCCTCTGGATCGCCGCCCAAGTGCCTAAAGAGTCGCCTTGAGCTGAAGCTTAGTTTTTACTACCAATGATTATAGATTAATCACCCCTGTTTGTCAAAGGGATTATAGGCATCTAACTCTTCTGGGGTTAAGCCAGAGCTTTTAATAATCTGGGTTAGTGCTTCACGCGCTTCAATCTCTTTTATCTCACGCGTTTGATCACCCCGCAAAGTTACAAATGCAGAGTCAAGTACAGACAAATCTATGACCACCCTTAAAGGCTCAAGGCCATGGTTTGGTTGATAACTGAGCCACTTTACCTCCATGTATTTCACCTCCGCTTCTTTGGTGTTTCGGTTACCACCTATAACGAAAAGGACTGTCGGCAACGAATTTTCATCATGCCCTCCCAGCGTCATAGGCTCTTCTATCGGTATATCTTCTAAGACTGATGAATCTCCGGTAGCCAGTTTCTTTCTTTGATCTACAGTCAGAATAGCCAGTACGCTAGCTCTCCATAAGGACTCTAGTGTTTGGCGTCTTTGGTCTTTCTCGCCACTCTCGGCAGGCACTACACCTGAGTTTGTCTCATTAGTAACATCACCAGGATATTTATCATAAATCTTTGCCATCGTCCAATATTGTCAAACAATAGAAGGTTTTGTCAACTAGCTCACTGGCGGTTCATCGTCGGGCATGTCGTCGTAAACGTCGCCGTCTGGATTAGACGCTTCGGCTGCCACCGGCTCGGCAGCAAAGACTTCGTCTACACTGTTAACCAGTACCTCGCGCGGACGGTTAGTGCCGTCGGAAGGCGCGATTATACCTTGCTCTTCCATCATATCCATCAACCGTGAGGCTCGGCCGTAGCCGATCCGCAGCTTACGTTGCAACAAACTGGTGCTGGCTTTTCGGGTGTTTACCACCACCGCCACGGCATCTTTCCAAGCATCATCGTCATCGTTATCAATACTGGCCACTACCCCGCCTTTGCCCAGCTGGACCGGTTGACTGACAACTTCCTCGTTATACTGCGGCGGACGCTGGCTGCGCAAAAAGTCGCAAACTTTGTTGGTCTCGCTGCCGCTGATTAACGCGCCCTGCATACGCTTAGGCTTGGGCATGTCCGAGGTCTTAAACAGCATATCTCCACGTCCCAGCAATTTCTCGGCGCCAATCTGGTCGATGATAGTCCGGCTGTCCACCTGCTGCACGACGGTAAAGGCAATGCGGCCGGGCACGTTGGCCTTAATCAAGCCGGTAATAACATCCACACTAGGGCGCTGGGTAGCCAGTACCAAGTGAATGCCGGCTGCCCGAGCCTTTTGAGCGATGCGTACAACCAACGCCTCAACGTCCCGGGCGGCCACCATCATAAGGTCAGCCAACTCGTCGATAACTATCACAATGTAGGGCATGCCTTCTTCGTTCTTAAGCTGGTTGTAGCCCTGGATATCGCGTTGCTTTACGGTGGCAAAAGTCTTAAGCCGCCTATCCATTTCGGCCACTGCCCACTTAAGTGCGCTGATGCACTTTTCGGGCTCGTTGATTACCGGCGCTATCAGATGGGGGATGCCGTCGTAGGGCGCCATTTCCACGTGCTTTGGATCAATCAGAATCAGCTTTAAGTCCGAGGGGCTGTTGCGGTACAGCAGGCTGCCCAGCAAACTGTTAATCATCACGCTTTTTCCGGCTTTGGTCTGGCCGGCAATCAAAACGTGCGGCATATCTTCTAGGTCGGCGACTATCGGCGTGCCGGCAATGTCCTTACCGACCACAAAAGCCAGCGGGTCGTGGATTGCCTGCCATTCGGCGCTGCTTAAGATACTGCGCAGCGTGACGGTGGCTGATTTTTTATTAGGCACCTCGATACCCACGGCCCGTTTGCCCGGAATCGGCGCCTCTATGCGCACGTTCTGGGCCTCTAGCCCGTAAGCCAAGTTCTTATCCAACGATTCTATCTTTTCCAACTTAACGCCCTGTGGCGGTTTAAGCGTAAACTGGGTGACGCGCGGGCCGACGTTGGCGCCCTCTACCTCCACGTCATAATTAAACTGAGCAAAGGTATCTTTGATGATTTCGGCATTGCCCTTAACGTCACCGGCGTCGGCTTTGTCTTGTTTATCGCTCAATAGATCGAGTGGGGGAAACTTCCAGTCGGGATCGCTAGCAACTGTTAGGGCCGCATGGTCTTGCTCGGGGGCCATTTTTTGGGCGCTATTTCGTAAACTAGTCATGCGGGCTGTAGGGACGCCCGCTCCGTGGTGCTCTACCGGTACGCCCTCGTTAAGCTGAAACCCAGGCGCCATTTTACTCTTTAAGGCCGCCAGGTCCTCTTCTTCATCGGACTTCTCTCGCTTAAATAGTTCGGCTAGTTTAAGCAGCGAACGGGGTTCGATGGCAAAAGTGAATAGCACGGCAAAAATTGTCAGCACAAAAAACACTAAGGATGCTAGGAACTTACCCAGTGCTCCAAAAAGCAGATTGCCTACTGCCTGCCCAATGTGGCCGCCATGACCGCCGGTTATTACTCCAAATGCGTCTTGGCTCATAAACATCGTGTGCAGCCAGCTGGCCAAAAACACTAATAGGCTGATGCTGCCGGCCATCTTAGCCAGCGGTATGCGTTGGTCTTCACTCAAGAACTTGGTTAGCCCCAAGTAAATAAGCACAAGTGGAGCAATTATGGTGGCTACCCCGAAAGCCCACCAAAAACCGTCCCACATATTCTGTGGAATCGGCGCACTAATAAAGACACCAAACAGCAGCACTATGCCGGCGATAATTAGGGTAACTGCCCCCAGGCCACGCCAGAAGCCGCCAGAAGCTTTAGAGTCTTCTACCTTTTTGGTACTTTTGCGCGCAGTTTTTCGTTTTTTAGCCATATTATGATTAACAGTATATCTTAAGCATTACCCAGATGGTAATGTTGTAATTATAACATGTTTATGCTTTGCTTGTCAATCAATTCTGGTAACTAGTCCCTGTTAAGACTTTAGTCTACGCGGGCGTCTTGGTTTAGAAGGCGTTGGCGCATCTGGGCAAAGCGGCGTTGCTGTTCAAGCGCGACCTGCTCGGGTGTTTTCACTACTTCGTTGCCTACTTGTTTGTTAACCTGCTTGTCTGGACCGTTACCGTTAGGCTTTTCTGTCCGTCCGCCAACAACGTTCACTACCGGAATGACGATAGGACTGTGCTGGGTCTGCTCATACAGAAAATGGGTGACGTAATCTTTAAGCTCGGCCTTGAAGCGGTCCAAATCGACACGCTTGAAACGTTGGGATGTGGCCCGGCGTAGTTCCGCCCGAAAGGCGTTCATCAGCTCCTCGCTGTCTTTCATGTAAATAAAGCCGCGGCTGATGATATCGGGGCTGGTAAGTAATTGGCCGGTTCTTTTATCGATTGTCAGAACCACGGCCACTAGACCTTCTTCGGCTAGCAGCACTCGGTCTTTGACCACGATACTGGAAACAATGGCGCCGGTTTGATCTACTAAAATCGTACCTCTTGGCGCTTCACCAACAACTTCGATCTTATCTTTGCTAACAGCAACGATTTCGCCGTTGCTGGCATTGATGGTGTTTTTGCGTGGAATGCCTTGCTCTACCGCTAAGTCTATATGATATTTCTTAGCGGTGTAATCACCGTAAATAGGCATAAAGAACTTAGGTTTGGTCATCTCCATCATTTCGGCATATTCGTCCATGCTTGCATGTCCACTAACGTGCAGTGGGCCGCATTTATCAACCTCATGACTCTCATGCCGGTAAACATGAACGCCTTTGCGCATAAATTCATCCACCATAGTTCGGACTAATGCGTCGTTGCCGGTATAAGGGATGGGGTTACTCGACAAAATTACGGTATCCTGGCCTTCGAGCTTAACGTATTTGTGTTCGCCAGTACTCATGCGTTGAAGTGCCGAATTAGGCTCGGCCTGGGAGCCGGTACAGACCACAACTACGTCTTGCGGATTCATGCTAGCTACATTGGCGATTGGCACAAAGGTGCCTTTTGGTATCTTCATATAGCCGTTTCTAACTGCCATCTCTAGTGTGCTAACCAAACTTCTGCCATCAAGCGCGATTTTTCGGTTGTGCTTAACTGCAGCATTAACAATCATTTGGACACGATTAACATTAGTGCTGAACATGGCCACGAAAATGCGGCCTTCAGCACCTTCCATAATATCGATAATACTTTGTTCGATAGTACTTTCGGAAGGTGTTCGGCCGGGGCGATCGCTGGTTGTACTTTCGCTCATTAGCAACAGTACACCTTCTTTACCCAGCTCCTTCAAGCGTTCAATGTCTGTTCGCTCATGGTCCAGTGGGTTAGGATCGAGCCGGAAGTCACCAGTATTGATGATTCGCCCTACGGGGGTGTCAAGGACTATGGATGTGCTGCCGGGAATGGAGTGCGTAACCCGCACCAGCTCCACGAAGAATTCACCTATCTTAAGACGTTCGTGGGTATTCTCGTTCATGATGACAGTTTTAAGCTCAAAGCCATCGGGCATCGGCAAGCCAAAGTTTTGGAATATTTCCTCTACCCGGCCGATGGTAAAACGGCTGCCGTATACCGGCACGTTGTACTTAGGTAAAATGTGTGGCAAAGCGCCCATGTGGTCTAAGTGGCCATGCGTAATCACAAAGGCTTTTATCTTGCTTTTTATCTGGTCCAGATAGGCGGTATCGGCGATACCGTAGTTGATGCCGGGCAAATCGATGCCCAAGTCGTTACCGCAATCGATAACAATGGCGTCGTTAGCGTATTCGATGACCATCATGTTCTTTGCGCCACCCTCGTCCATGCCGCCTAGCCCGGTGATTTTTAGGCGCGGGCTATCATCTATTACGTTAGCTCGGCGCGGTTGGGACTTCTCGCCGCCGTTTGTGGAAGCGTCTAGGTACTGGCTGGCGACGCGGTTAGCGTCTTGAACGGTCCTTTTTTGGGCGCGGATAGCCGCGCCGCGGCTGACATTGCGCCCGGTTGCCGTGACCAAACTGCGGCTTTTTGCCGGTTGGTTAAGTCTTTTTCGTTGGTTGTTTTTTGGATTCATATTTTTGTTAATTCCTTTCTTTTAGAATTTTATAAATTCGAATTTCATTATTTAATTTGCGCCAATATGCGCGGGATCTTGGCAAAGTCATCTATTAGGGTCTGCCTCATCGAGCCATTATAGAGAGCGGCTGCCGGATGGAACAAAGGCAGGTAAACCTGTCCTTTATACCTTTTTGGCTGACCGTGGACTTTGCTGATTTGTAACCCCGGCAAGAGGCAATCCATACTGTGGCGACCTAAAGTCGCTACTAGTTTTGGCTTTATTACCTCTAGCTGGGCTCGCAAAAATGGCAGGAAGGCTTGTTTTTCGTCGGGCAGTGGGTCGCGGTTATTTGGCGGACGATACTTAACGATGTTGGTGATGTAAACATCCTGGCGCTTCAAACCGATGCCTTCCAGCATTTCGTTTAAGAACTTGCCAGCGGCACCTACGAACGGCAAGCCCTGCAAATCCTCGTTTTTACCTGGTGCTTCGCCTATGAAAACTATTTCGGAATCTATGTTACCATCTCCAAAAACCAGCTGCGTGGACGAAGCCGCTAACTCCGGGCAGATATTTTTAGCAATAATATCATCTTTAATTTTGTCTAAGCTTTGCTGTTTACTCATAAAAACTTATTTAAAACTATCGGTTTATTAAGCTGCGAACGCTCTGCTTAACCTGGACAAAAGCCCAGCCAATGAAGAAAAAACCTAATCCGTAGGCCAGCCAGGCGCCAGAGTCAATCGCCCAGGACGCAAAGCCGTAAGCCAAACCAAGGAAAACCAGCGCCAAAATAATCCGTACCCACCACTTGGCCATTAGTTTTTGCTCTTGTGACTGCCGGCTGATTCGTTTAGCCATTTGCCTAGCCTTTCTTGCCTTGTTCCCGAGCGGCGGCTTTCATACTTAGCTGCAATCTGCCCCGCTCATCGATGGCAACTAACTTAACGGTTACTTTCTCGCCCTCTTTCAAAACATCGCTGGGTTTTTCTACCCGCTCCTCGCGGATTTCCGACACATGCACCAAACCTTCTTTGCCGGGCATAATTTCTACAAACGCCCCGAAGTCCAAAATGCTGACCACTCGGCAGTTCTCGTAAATCTTGCCAACTTCCGGTTCGGCAGTAATGCTGTTTATCCACTCGATTGCCGCATTGATACTGGTCTTGTCGGGGCTGGCGATAGTAATCGTGCCATCGTCTTTGATGTCAATTTCGGTACCGGTTTCGGCAGTAATTCGCTGTATTGTTTCACCGCCCTTGCCAATAACTTCACGGATTTTTTCGGGATTGATTTTGATAGCTTCCACGCGCGGCGCATACGGACTCATTTCTTTTCTTGATTCGGGCATAACCGAGAGCATGTGCGAAAGAATCTCAAGACGGCCTTTTTTACCCTGTTCCAGCGCTTTAGCCAATACTTCGATGGGCAGTCCGTGGACCTTCATGTCCATCTGCAACGCCGTAATACCGTTGGCCGTGCCGGTTACTTTAAAGTCCATATCACCGGCAAAATCCTCGGCATCGGCTATATCGCTTAAAATGTAAGGTTTGCCGTCTTCCATGATAAGGCCCATGGCTATTCCGCTCACCGGCGCCTTAAGCGGCACACCGGCATCCATCAATGCCAAACAGCTGGAGCACGTCGCTGCCATGCTGGTACTGCCGTTCTGACTCATGATTTCGGTTACCGAACGAATAGTGTAAGGAAACACATCTTCTTCGGGCAAAACTGGCAAAAGCGCCCGCTCCGCCAAGTAACCGTGGCCGATTTCGCGGCGGCCAGGCGATCCCAAACGGCGGACCTCGCCGACTGTGTAGCCGGGAGCGTTATAGTGGTGCATGTAGCGCCGTTCGCCGTTTCTCTCCATGGTATCAACCATTTGCACATAGGAAAGCGACGCCAAGGTCACAATGTTCATGGCCTGGGTCATACCGCGGTTAAACAGGCTGGACCCGTGGGCCCTTGGTAACAAACCGACCTCGCTGGAAAGCGGGCGGATCTCGGTAAATTTACGGCCGTCAGGACGGGCATTATCCTTGATAATTCCGGCTCGTACGTCTTTGTGGACAGCCATGACAAAGGCCTCATTGTAATCGGCTTTTTTCTCCAAAAACTCCTCGCCCAGCTCACTCTCAAAGGCTTCATGCATTTTTACCCTAAGTTCGTTAACCAGGTCGTTACGCTCGGGATACGGCGCGCGTAGGCCCTCGCCCAGTTTGTCTTCCAGCCATTTGACTACCCGGGTAATGATTGCCTCGTCGGGCAAAACAAGCTGGTACTCTTGCTTGGTTGGGGCGGCTTTTTTAACAAGTTCTTCCTGCAAAGCGATAGCTGGTTGGATGGCTTTATGGGCGTATTCCATGGCTTCGGTTATCTGTTGCTCACTAACCTCACGGGCGCCGGCTTCTACCATCATGATGGCGCCTTTAGTTCCGGCAACAACTAGGTCCAAGTCTCCGCTATCTAGCGATTCGGCGCTAGTGAAAGCCTGGGGTTTACCATCTACCAGGCCTACCCGGACACTGGCCACCGGGCCCTCAAATGGCACTCCGGTCAGCATAAAGGCAGCGCTCATGGCTATCATGGCTATCGAGTCCGGACGAAAATCGGGGTCCAGGCTCAGCACCGAGGCCACACCCTGCACCTCGTGCCTGTAGCCCTTGGGCCATAACGGCCGGATAGGACGGTCAATCAAACGGCTGATTAGCACGGCTTCGTCGCTGGGCCGGCCCTCGCGTTTGATATATCGGCTGCCGCTAATCTTGCCGGCCGCATAAAACTTCTCTTCGTAATCGATGCTTAATGGGAAATAGTCCATGCCGTTCACAGCTTCTGGGCTAATCATAGCCGTACCCAGTACGACCGTATCGCCGTATCGCGCTAAAACTGAGGCGCTGGTTCTAAAACCAACGCGACCTATTTCTAATGTCAGCTCTTTGCCACAGAAATCTGTGGACACGCTGATTATTTTCTTACCTAATGGGTTAATGGTCTCGGCCATATGTTTATTCACCTTTCTTTGCCCGCCTGATTCGCCAGCTGGCGAATTGGTGGGCTGAGTGATAAGGTCCAAGCAGTCACACGTAGCGACAACCTGTGCTCTATCACCCAGCTATTTAATGTTCCTAGAACTTAGATTCTAGATTTTGGATATTAGACTCTAATGTCCAATGTCTAAGGTCTAATTTCTACCTTCGGATGCCAAGTTTTTTAATCAAAGCCAAATATGCCTCGCCGTCACGCTCGGCGATGTACTTAAGATGACGCTTACGCTGGCCAACCAACTGCAATAAACCTCTACGGGCCGCAAAGTCTTTCTTATTAACCTTCAGATGCGCGGTCAGCTCTGTAATACGGGCGGTTGCGATACCAACCTGTACGGCAGCCGATCCGGTGTCGGTTTTGTGGGCAGCGAGGTCAGAGATAACCTTGGCCTTTTTCTCACTTGTTATCATTGTTGGCCTCAATTATAGCAGACTATTAACACCTTAGCAACCCTACCTTCAAAGCTCAAGGTTTGAGCGTTAAAGGTAGACGACAAGCGAATTGTTCTAAACAAACATACAAGTGATATTTGTATGCTTGCCGTCTCCTCTAGCTATATTAAATATATTAATATTTTGTTTTTTGCCGTTAGATTAAGCTAACGGCAAGGATGGTGCTAGAGGAAACTAGCTGGTTCTGCTAACCGGTCGAGAAATACCAAGAACTCGGTAAATCTCTCCGGGAGAGTGCTGACGAGAGCGCAGACAGACCTTGTGAATTGCTCGGTCCCTGTCCTCGTCGAACGCGATCCAGTCGATCTCGATGCCCCAGGGGATACGGCGGACAATTCGAACGGCAAAGATTTCGCCGTCAGTGAAGAGTCTCACCGTGTCGGGTGCGACACCGTTCATCTCAAGTGCATCATCGCTGAGAGTGCCCGACCTTACGCAGGCCAGACACAGTGTGAGTCGCTCCATGGTAACCCACCTCCATTCGCTTGTCTTGTTAAGGAGCCTGTATATTATATCACGTAACTATACTTTTATCAAGTAAGCGTCCAAGGCATGGCTCACATCTACCGAGCTACTTATATCAAATTTACCTATTTTTGTGCGGCGGAGAGCTGATAGGTAGGCCCCTGTGCCGAGTTTTTCGCCGATATCTTCGGCTAAAGTACGGATATAGGTGCCGCTGCTGACAGAAACGGTGAAACTCAGGCGGGGAAAGTCATAAACTACATCTGTTATATCGTATATTTCTACTTCAACGGGCTCCAGTTTTACTTCTTTACCTTCCCTGGCCAGTTTATAGGCCCTTTGACCGTTTATCTTCTTGGCGCTGTAGCTTGGAGGCATTTGCATGTATTTGCCCTTAAACTGCTCCAAAACAGCCATAACTTCCTCTTCAGAAGGTTTTTTATCGCTTTTTTTCGTAATTTCCCCCTCTGGATCACCTGTCGTGCTCACACTTCCCAAAACTACTTCCGCTTCATAAGTTTTATCTAGTTTGCTAAACTCAGCCGCGCGTTTGGTGTAGCTACCAACAACTAATATCAATAAGCCTGTAGCAAAGGGGTCTAATGTCCCCGTGTGCCCCACTTTCACCTTTCGCATCGTCTTGCCCTGCTGTCCCCGCCTAGGCAGGGCCACACCGGCAGACTTCTGACGCATTACGGCGTCAGTAACTCCGGTACTCAGTCGCCGTACCTCTTTGTACGACTCTTTCCATTCCTCGCTACTTCCTTGTACTACATCCAGATGCGAAGATGAAAGATCGCTATTGCTAGCCTGTCTATGCAGGATACCCCGGACTTTGGCTACAACGTCGTGCGACGTCCAGCCGGCCGGCTTATCAACCAGCAAAATTCCATTCATAAGAAGAAGTATAGACTACGGCTGCTGCGGAGGTGGTTTAGGAGCATCTGGAATGACTGCCCCCGGATTGGAAGTCAGTGGAAATGGCGGAGGCACCGGTGGCGGGTCAACGCGCATAGAGCCGGCCTGGGATGCCGGACCCGGCATATCAGCGCCAGGCAAAGGCAGGCTGGGCGTTTCATTGGTCGGAGGCACGGCCGGAGATGGTTGCCCTGGAGCATGGATATCGGCACCCAGCGGCTGAGCGTTTAATGAACTTACCGGCGGGGCGAACGACGGATCAAAAGGCGTTGAAGCCAAAGCGTTATCTACGGCGCTGCGGGCACTATCAACACCAGGTGTGAGTGGTGATTGCTGCGATGAGCCGGGAGGTTGAATCGTTGCGCTGTGACCAAAGGCGCCGGCCACATCCGCCGAGTTACCCAAGGCATCCGCTGGCGCGCTGTTATATGGATCCTGCCAATCAGGTTCGGTATCAGCCGTGAAGGCCGTGGACATGGACGGCTGATGATTAGTGGGGTCCAACAGAGTGTGCGCTCCGGGCAAAGGCAAAGTTGAAGGATCAAGCGGCTTGATAACCGTTGGGTCGGGCGCAATCCTGGGGTCACGTTCGACAGGCGGGGGTGGCGGGGGCAGAGGTGGAGTATAGGCTGGTGGAGGTGTTTGGGCTACCGGAGGCGGGGGTGGCGGCGGAGCTGACTCTAGATCGATGTCACTTTTCTGCTTGTCACGTTCGTTTTTTAGGCTATCAACCTCAGCTTTCAGATCATCGTTGGTTTTTAAATTGCCCTCTTCGTCAATATGTATCTCGCTTGGGTTTATATCCACTTCTGGGCTATCCGGTTTGGCTGGCTCGTGGGACACATTCAAGATACCTTCTGGTTTTTTAGGCGGTTCGGGCGGCTTTGGAGTAGTCGGAGTAGCGGTATGCGGTGGTGGAGGTGGCGGCGGAGGTGGAGGAGTCTCTAATTCTTTAGCAATTAACTGTTGGTTGGCGCCGGCAGCCATCAGCTGGGCGGCCATGGTCATAACTTTGGAAGTTGTCTTAGGGTTTCTAAACCGCTCGGTTTCGGCAACTATCCCAGTTAAAAAGGCTGTGGCAGTCTGGTTATCTATCAAGCCCGAGCCAAACGATTCCGAGATACTGACCAACATTTCCGATAAACTGCTGGCAGCCGGGTCTTTCCAGTTAATCTGTCCGATATTCGGGGCGTTGCCCTGCCCGGCATTAATAGAAATAACCGTGGCGTCGTGCAAAATCCGGCCATGCGCGGTAATAGCGGCGTCTATTTGGTTGCGATCGGCAACTCCCAGGGCCATAACAGCCTCGACATTAAAGTCGCCTTGGCTAAAAACCAGGTCTTTCTCGCTCAAAGATGTTCTGTAAGGCGTTATAAAGATACGCACCACCTGGTCTTCAACCTTATAGCGCAGTTTATCGGCTTTGGCCTTATCCAGGCTGATTATAAAATCGCGCAGGCTGTCGGTATTGGTCTCGATAGTTTTTTCGGGCTTCAAAAACTCTAAGGTAGATGGAATTTTACCCGAAAAGACCGCCGTGGCGTGCTTGTTCATACGGTTAAGCAGCAGGGTCAGACCCACACAAGCTGCCAACTGGTCAACCGATGGATTAGTGCTAACCGTCACCAATATCTTATTGGCTTGTTTTACCCGCTCTACTACCTGTTGTTTGGCTGCCGCGTCCATGTATATATTTTTAGGATTTTTTTGGTTTTAATAACTTCTGTCGCCAGATTACCATAACCATATCGGCAACGCAAGAGTTTTTACTCCTGTTCAAAAGTTCTTTTCCAAAGAACCAAATAATCCATACTTTTGTGCCGCCAAAAGTATGCAAAAGCTCTCGGGCTGCTACCTCACCGTGAGTAGCTGATTGTTAAAAATAAGTTTGGCTTTGGAACTCCTTAGGATTCATCCAGTGGATGAATCCTGCGTCAAACAGCCAAAGCCACCTAAGGACACTTATTTTAAAAACAACATCTAATCAGGGCTCGGCAGACGCCCGAGCTTAACTACATCAGACGTATGGGTAATTGCGATTCCAAAACCTACAATCATTCTTTGTAAACTTTGGAATCGACCGGGGTGCGTGAACGCACCCCGGGTTCGATCCTTCGTGCGAGTCAGCGGAAGCCGTCGTAGATCTCTCCAGGGCGGTTCGCCATCTCCGAGTACAGCTCGCCCGGCTCATCGAGGTTGCAGAACCAGTGCGGGTGTGCCTCGCGCATCTCGGCCCACTTCTTGCGGGCCTCACGGATGTAGTAGTTGAACGTGACGAGCGCGTGGCCCGCCTCGCAGGCATCCTGAAGCTCCGTCTGGCCGCTGGCACCGCCGATGGTACCATCGACCTGGGTCGAGTAGCCGTAGCAGAAGTCGCCGTCGGCCGACTGGGTCAGGTCGACGTAGACTCCGTAACCGCCGGGCAGACCGTGATCACGGTGCTCGACGGCCTTGGCGATGGCGTTTGCGACGAATCGTTCGCCCTCCGGCCCGATGGCGATGGTTGCCAGCAGCGTCTCGCTGCTCGGCTGCCACAAGGGCGCGGCGGGGTTGAGGATGGCCAGAGCCAGGCTGTCGCGGGCGTAGATGCCGGCATCGAACTGCCTGGCAACATGCTCGGCACGCCTGTCGGCGACGGCGAGAATGAGCCCGGTCAGCTGGTCGTCCGGGACCGTGTGGTCCCAAGGATTCTGGTGTACGCGGATAAACCGCTTGAGCATCTCGGCTCTCCTTTTTGGGAAGGATCGAACCAACAAATAATACAATAAAAACGCTAAACTAGCAAGCATGTTTAGGCCTAGATGACCGTTACCAAGCATGTGCAACTCACCTGAGTAGATGCAGTAGTTAAGTAGCTTGTTTTATATTCGGACATCTAGCTCGGCCTGGGCAGATGATCGTGAAAAATAGGCGCCTTTGAGTGTGAGAGCTGTTAGACGAGTAAATATGCTGGGGGCATATTTAGGAGGAGTTCTCGAGCAAGCCTGTTTTTCACAGCAGATGCGCCAAGTTGAGGTAGCAGTCCGAGAGCTTTTGCATACTTTTGGCGGTACAAAAGTATGAATACGTTTGGCCACTTTACAAAGTAGGCTCATCCCCTTTTGACAAAAAGGGGTGGTCACGCTATAGTCTTTATCTGTATCTAACATCTTATAAGAGTTAACCAGAGGAAATTTAATGCCCATAATCAAATCGGCCCGTAAACGCGTAAAAGTAGCTGCCAAGGCTAAATCCCGCAACGCTCGCACCAAGCGAAACCTGCGAGACTCTTTAAAGGCTTTTACTAAAGCCCTGTCTGAAGGTAAAACCGCAGAGATAGCTAAAGCCGAGCGAGCTGTTATAAGCGCTATTGATACAGCTGCTAAAAAAGATGTGATCCACCGCAATAAAGCCGCCCGCCAAAAGTCTCAAGTCTCGGCAAGAGTCAAGGCTGCTGGCGTTAAGCCCGGTAAAGCCGCTCCAAAGAAGACGGTTACAGCAAAACCAGCTGCCAAAAAGGCTCCGGCCAAAAAGCCAGTGGTCAAAAAAACCACCGCAACAAAGAAACCTGCCACTAAGAAATAATTATTTAAAGACTTACTATGTAAGTTTTTAGGGCTTCGTCTAGATCTAGGGGCGTTGTTTTACTCTTATAATCGATATCCAGAGCCTCGGCAACCAGGCCTTTAAGCTCGTCACTGCTCAGCCTGTTAGCCAGCCCCCTGGCCTTTTCTATCGGGTAGGGTTTCATGCCGGAATCGGCGGCTATTTGGGCTGGCGTACGCTTACTGCCGTTCTTCGCCAAGGCAATAAGCTGCAGCTGCCAAGCCACCATACCAATAATTAGTTGCGGTTCTACTTTTTGGGCGCGCTGCTGCTCATATAGTTTCAAAGCCCGCTTTTTATTGCCGGAAAAAGCGGCGTCTAAAAGATCGAAGACCTTGCTTTGGGGCGCCAGTTCGGTTAGAAGGTCAATAGAAATCCGGGAAATTTTTGGCTCGTACGTAAGCAATTTATCCAGCTCGCTGGCCAACATCTGTTGGTTGGTGCCAAGCCGCTCAACCAAATAATTAGCGTCGGCATAACTTAGCTCACCGCCACGATTTTTGACCTCATCTACCAGCCAAGCCGCTAGGCTGCGGGCGTCCAATTCATTAAATTCCTCAAGTTGGGTTTTGTTTTTTAACACTTTAAAAAAGCTCGTGCGCTTGTCTATGGACGGTTCATGAAAAATCAAGTCAGTACCATCCGAAATTGCATCAATTATTTGTTCAATTTGTTCTGCCATGAGCTTGTTACCAGAAAGACCACGGACCACAACCAGCTTCCTATCAGCCAGAAAAGGCAAGCTCTGAACCGCATCCAAAATCTGATTTTCACTCGCCGACTCAGCGTCTATTTTTTCTAGCGCCAGCTCACCATGCTCAGCCACAAATGCTCGCGCCAACTCGTCTAGTCGCCGCTTCAAACCAAACGAATTACTACCAACCAGGCTAACCAACATTCACGCTTTTCCTTTTACCTTTTTCTATACCTTAGCCGTTTTCCCTTTATTTAGTGTATTGATTATTTTTTGAAATGTCATCAATAGATAGTGGCATTCTTGTGTTAGTTTGTTGCACGTGTCTTTATCGTTCGTTACATCACTCAGTAGTGTTAACCAATATTCCGTTTCCGCTGTTTCTTTCTTTGCAATGAATATCTTACTTCTGAAGTCTACTCGTGAAGCAGCGTTATTTGCCTCTGCATAATTCGCCCCAATGCTTGTGGCAGAGCGTACTAGTTGATTTATTAAGGGCCGACTTACAAGTGTTACTTTCTCCGCTTTGCAAAATGTAATAACTTCCCTGCTAAAATTTACGGTTCTGACATCAAGCTTTAATGGTTCAGGGCTCATGGTAAAAGTATTGTAAAGGGTGAAGGGTGAATGGAAAATTGCTCATGCTTTGCGTGGAGGTTTTTGGCAATACGGGCAAATGTGAGTGCCACGTCCGGCGACTCTTATTTTTTTTATTATAGTTCCGCAACGCGGGCACGGCTGACCTTCGCGCCTAAACACCTGCGCAAAACTTAGGTAACTGCCTTTTTTACCTTCGGCATCCACGTAGTTGCGGTCGGTGCTTCCACCTTTTTCTATGCTAAGTCTTAGTACCTCACGAAGGTCGTTATGTAGCGCCACAAGCTTAGTACGCGATATTTTACTAACAGGGGTCAGAGGATGAATCTTGGCCATAAACAATGACTCGTCGGCGTAAATATTGCCAACCCCTGCCAAAACTGTCTGGTCCAGCAAAACGGCTTTAATGTTACTGTTTTTTCGTCGGCTCAAGACCTCGATGAACTTGGCAGCCGTAAAATCATCTTCCAGCGGCTCAGGCCCGACCTCTTTAAAAAAATTAATTTCCGGTACCTGGGTGGTCGGCAGCAATCGCATCCAGCCAAACTTTCGCTGGTCGTTAAAAAAGAGCCTGGAGCCATCCGTAAAATCTATTAAAACGCGCGTGGACTTGTCTGGCAGATCGCCTACTAGCGACTTGTTAGGATGCCCCGCTCCAAATCGCTCTTTGCCATCAAAAACCAATTGGCCGGTCATTTTCAGGTGGATTACCAGTGAGTAGTTACTCGACAGCTCAATAATCAACACTTTGGCGCGCCGCCGCACATCAGTTACTTTAGCTCGCAGCAAGAATTTGGCGACGTCTGAAGGCGAATTAGGGAACGACTTAGGATGGTCGTGCCAGACATCTTTAACTACACGGCCAGGCAGCAGCTTGGCAAGACCTACCCGAATAATTTCTACCTCTGGAAGTTCTGGCATACTCCCATTATACTTGGGCTTAATGGATAGTATTCAAGAGATTTTAGGTAATAAAGACTTCACCCCGCCAAGTGAGATCACGACCATCCGCGCTTATATCGAACGCCGCTATAAGAGTAAAAGTTACGTGAAACTGCAGCGTGACGCCGTAATTATCAGTGTGCGGGATTCGGCCTTGGCAGCCACTATTCATCTGGAAAGACAAAGTTTGCTGGATGCTTGTGGCATTACCAAGCGCCTAGTCATTAGAACCGGCTCAGGCGGCTAGGATTTTTTCCAGCTCCAACTTCATCTGCGGAAAATCTCGGTACCAGATAGCCTTCATCCCCACAGCCTTGGCGGCATCGCAATACCTCGAAGCGTCATCTATAAATACACAATCCTGGGCTAAAACACCAAGGCGCCGAGCCGCCAGCTCAAAGAGCTCTGCCTGTGGCTTTGTTACCCCATACCGGTAAGACAAAATTACATCATCAAAAAGTTTTACGTCTTCTGGATTTAGAATTTGAGTGACATAGTTGTCGCCAGAATTAGAAAGAATTCCGACTTTATACTTTAGTTTTAGCTCGTTCTTTATGTAGCTAAGTAGTGTCTGGTTCGGTTGGTTACCACTCATGTGGTCGTGGACTACTTTCTCACTAACACCAGCAAGCGTCGCCAAACCAGTAACATACTGGGCCTTGGATATCCTTCCAGCATCGTGGCTGCGAACGAGCTCTAGGGCCTGACTTCTTCTAGCTTTATCGTCAGGAAAATAAGTATCACAAAAGAGTTTAAATCCCTCGGTAACCAACACTCCGAAGAAGTCGAAGATAACTGCTTTAATCATTCCCTGCTACTATAGCAGAGCTTACAAAACGACTTTGGTGGTAAGCTTGTTGTAATCTGTTATTTGGGCTTTGAATAGCGATTGAAGCGGGCCGGAGTTGACGCCCAAAGTGCCTAGCCCGTTACAGCTGGAAGACCATAGCCGGGACACTTGATCGCCGCTGTCGTTAAGCTCAAATATGTAGCGAAAGCCCAGTGGACATTTGCCGCGGTCGTCCGTAGTCTTGTATCTGGTACTTTTGGTGGTGAAGCCTGCGCCATTGATAGCACGCAAAAACACATCGTAAGCCGTCTGAGTATTGGCGAAACTGTGTGTCTCTACGATGTTGCCGCTGTAGCCGCCGAGTATATCCACCTTGCGCTGAAAGCGATCTACGGTCACACGGATAGCCCGGTGAGTATCTTCACCAGTGACTCGACCGTCAACGGTCATACTCACTGCAGCCGTGGTAGTTGAGTAGTCCGGCAGAGTTTTAACAGGGGTGGTTGGAGTTGAGGGTTTTTTACCGCCACCACTAAAAATAATTATTAGCAAAGCGATTACTAATATCATAAATCCGGCAAAAGCAACGATATATCTGTTCATAACAACTCCTTCCCTAAAGGTAATTAATATTATAATATCATATTAACGTACTAATTGCAATAGCCCCAAGTGCTGCATATAATTCTCTACCCTTGAGAGAGTACTAGATTCCATTAACTCTCGAAGGCTATCATCCAGATCCTCTTGCAAGACTTCATGCCTTGGCAGCCAAAACGATCTCTCATGCTCTTCGGACAATTCAACTGGTCTTACTTCAACTACGTTAGCTAAAAAAGTGAACCTATTCACATTGGGGTATTGTGGACGTCTTTCTATAGTTTGTTGATATATCTGGTGTGGTCTTAAGTTCCCGTGAGTTACTATTTGTAGGCCTGTTTCTTCATCAACCTCCCTTTCGAGACCACCAAGTATAGATTGATCCGTGTCATTACGCCGCCCGCCAGGTATATCTATCCTGCCTACTCTGTTGCTGCTTGATTGAGCACGCTCCAAGAAAAGATAGCAAGGTATCTTATAGCCAGGGTGAGGTATAAGCGCTTTTGCGCCTGTTTGATCTTTAAGAACTTCAGACATTAGTATAATTAGAACATAAATAGTATTTATTAGCAATATAAACATGCCTGGTATGCTATATTTATGGCTACGTCAGAGGTTGTAGACTTAAATAGTAGTCTCTCCCTAGAGTCTATAGGAGGAAAGGGATTGGCTTTGTCAAAAATGATTAAGGCTGGGTTTAACATACCAGAGGGTTTTATAGTTACGACAGAGACTAAAGCTAATATGACTAGCTCTCTTAGGGACAGCATATTAAAGGCATTTGATAAGTTGGGTAGCCCATACGTAGCGGTCCGCTCCAGTGCAGTAGCCGAAGACGGCAAAAATACAGCATGGGCTGGACAGTTTGATACTTTTTTAAACACAAATAGAGATAACCTGATCGAAAACATCAAAAATTGTTGGGCATCTGCTCAATCTGCAAGAGCTATAGCTTACGCCAAAGAACAAGGATTAAAAAGCGGTGGCGTGGCAGTAATAATTCAAAGAATGATCCCAAGTAAAGTGGCAGGAGTTGCCTTTTCTGTCCATCCAGTTACCCAGAATAAAAAGCACATGATAATAGAGTCTATATATGGCCTAGGAGAGGGACTTGTATCAGGTATCACAAGTCCTGATACGCATGTAATCGATAAACAGACTATCGCCATAATAGATGCAGCGCTTTCCGGTAGAAAAACCATACTTAAGAAGCTTGAGATCATTAATATAGCAAAGCAAGTTATAAAGATAGAAAAATTCTTTGGTTTTCCAGTTGATATTGAGTGGGCCATAGCCGACAAGAAGTTGCACATATTACAAAGCCGCCCGATAACAACTTTAGGATAAAATATATTTAATGGCAGATGATAATTTAGCAGAATTACTTAAAACTCAGAAATCCCTAACTGAGTGGTTTGAGGATATTGGCCATAAAGACACGGAAGCGTTAAGGCGCGAGGATAACGATAAACGTAAACGTCTAAGTATTCTTGGTCAGATAATTGATTTACCCATTGAAATGACTATTCAGTTTGAAGCCTCTGATTTAGCTGAAGATAATAAGAAGTTTAGGGCATACCTAAACGAACACGGCAGTGAGTTGTGCGCCCTACGGTTACTGCCAAAACAAGACGACCTGCCCAAGCTAAGGATGCGTGGTAAATCGGTCAAAGACGCCTACGCCTGGTTTTTGGAGCAGGATGTCGATCCATCCAAGTACCTTGCAGACTTCATAGCCCATCCGCCAGACTACAAATGGGCAACTATTTTTGTGGTTAATAAATACGGCATACAGGGTGAAATTATATGGGGTGGACACCATCAGTTGACCCAAGGATTTCACCACGATACTTCACCACATGTTTTTCGTTATGATTACAAAAACTGGATGATTTACCCAGAAAATCCCACGGCCCTAGAACATCTTAAATCTATCGCGAAATATATACACATTCCAGATAAATCCACGCAGAATAGGTTAAAAAAGGAGCTTGGAGCACATTTTATAAATGATTATCTGGAAGGATACCTAGAAACTACCGAATCTTCTTTGGGCACTTGGTTTATAGATTACAACCTGGCCTTAGGAAAATTGTACGAAGACTTAGCTATAGAAGCTCCGAGCAAGAAAGTAGGTGTTAAGGGCCTGGTGGGCAGCCCAGGAAAAGCCGAGGGACCAGTATGTATTGTGGATCCTGGAAATATCAATAAAGACTTCCCTGACGGGGCCGTGCTGGTTTGCAAAGTAACCACTCCAAACTATGTTCCGCTGATGCAAAAAGCCGTGGCCATTGTGACCGATCAAGGCGGCATATTGTCCCACGCCGCAATTGTTGCACGGGAGCTTAAAAAACCCTGCATCGTAGGCACCAAAAACGCTACTAAAGTTCTAAAAAATGGCCAGGTCGTATCTGTTGACGCCAATTCCGGTATTGTTAATATGAAACCTGGAGGCTAACCTCTGTCTTAAAGTGGGCGATTGTGGTTTTGACTTCTTCAGATACAGAACCAATGGTCGGATAGCTATCAACTTCGACCTCATTAACCCAGGCCGAGTTGGTAAACGCGCCTTTTTCTGGCCTGACTTCCCCACCACCGTAACGAGCGCCAAAAGTTATCAACTGAACAGGAATGCCATCTGGCCGGACAATCAGCGACTCATTAATAAATACCAGTGGTGGAACTATTGTTACACCGGCTTCTTCCATAGCTTCTCTACCGAGTAGTTTAAAGAGTGGGTTAGAAAAGACTAAAACATCGCCCTCCACTTTACTGGGCTTGTTTATATCCAGGTCTCCCTGCTCCAACTTACCGCCAATCGTGGCCCATTTTCCGGGATGCACTTTTTCCCGCTCGTCGCGCTTAAGGATTAAGCAGCGCCCATCCTCGGGCCTATACACAACCGCGTTGGCAACAACATAAAAAAGTTTGTCTGGTTTAGCTTGATCTATACTTATTTTTTCTGCGCTCACCACTTTACCTCCTAAATTTACTCGCTCTGGTTTTTAATGAGCATATCCTGAATCTCAGTTATTGCCATCTGATAGACATACTTGGGTCGGGCTGAATAGCGTTTAAATATTTCAGGACTGTTAATATCTCGCTCAAAGTCATCCATGGGATGCCATTTTATATCATCCACTTCTGTTTCTTGGAACTTTAACGACTTTAGGTCTATTTCCATCTGTAAAATATAGGTCCAATCAAAAACTCGGTGAATCCAGCCTACTGGTAGCTTAGCGTCAAAAAACGTTATGCCAATAAATCTGAGAAGTTCTGGGTCAATAGTTAGGTCAAGTTCTTCCTTTGCTTCCCTAACTAAGGTCTGCGGTGGAGTCTCGCCACTATCAACATGGCCAGCAACAGATATATCCCATGTATCCGGAAATATCTTTTTTCCTGGGCTTCTGTGCTGCAAAAGCACTTCGCCTTTAGAGTTATAGATCCACAAGTGCGCGCCAGCATGCCACAGCTCACGTTTATGAACTTCGGTTTTGGGCAATATCTCCCCTGTTTTATCGCCCCACTGGTCCAAAACGTCTATCATTCCATCATTCATTAATCTAATAATCCTATCTTCTTCAAACGAGGCATAATTTCATCAGTTAGAGTTGAGCCGATTTTCATTTCTTCTGGTGGGCTGGAGGTTATCCATGCAATTTCCTCAACCTCACTGTTAGCGGCAACCTCACCTATCCATTTTTTAACCATAAAAACATCTTCACGAAGCCTCAAATGTTCTTGGCCCGCCGCATCGGCATAATAAGTACCAAATGGCTCAAAATCTTCTTCAATAGTTTCAATGCCGAACTCTTCCCGAAGTTCCCGAATTAAAGCTTTTGGAGGGGTTTCTCTCGCTTTAACTTTTCCACCAGGGGCTATAAAAAATTGTTTGCCAAAAGATCGTTCGACCAATAGTTGCCTATCTTGAATAATTATTCCTGCTGCTTTATGAATTTGGTATTCACTCATAACTTACCCCAGTTTTTGCCGATGGTTATGTCTACTCTTAGTTTTACTGGTAGTTTATAGGCGTTTTCCATGGTGTCTTTCATCAGCTTGCCACAGGCTTTGGCCTTGCCGGCTGGGCATTCCACCATAATGCTGTCGTGTACTTGTAGCAACAGGTGGCAGTCGCTATCCAGTTTTTTACTTACCTTGGTCATAGCTAGCTTCATAATATCGGCGGCGCTGCCCTGCAGCGGCATATTAACTGCAGCGCGGTAAGCAGCCTCACGAACTACGAAATTGGACGATTTTACATCCGGTGTTGGGCGCCGCCTACCTAGTAAAGTCTCCACGTACCCCTGTTCCAATGCCAACTTCCTGGTGTGTTCAATAAACTCTTTGAGTTTGGGGCGAATTTCAAAATATTTGGCTATAAAATCTCGGGCATCAGAAAACGTCATGCCGGTTCCTACGCTCAGCGCATGTGGTCCCTGGCCGTACATGATGCCAAAGTTAACAGCTTTAGACTGGTACCTCTGTTGCTTGGTAACCTCTTCCGGCTTAATGCCGTAAACCAGCGCAGCAGTTTCGGTGTGGATGTCACGATCGTTGTTAAACGACTCTATCATGCCTTTGTCGCCGCTTAAGGCAGCTGCCAGCCGGATTTCAAACTGGCTGTAGTCGGCGCTTACCAGCACGTTGCCCTTATCTACCTCGAAGGCTGTGCGGATGCGGTTGCCAAGTTCTGTGCGAACAGGAATATTCTGCAAATTTGGGTCGGCGCTAGACAACCTGCCGGTTTGGGCCACGGTTAGGTTAAAAGTTGTGTGCACCCGGCCATTGTCGTCGACCATTGTCGGCAACGTATCTACGTAAGTACTCTTAAGTTTCGTGACCTCCCGATAGCTGGTTATCAGATCAATTATAGGGTGTTGGCCCCTTAATTTATCCAGTTCGCTAGCGGCCGTGCTGTAGCCGGTTTTGGTTTTCTTGATATTAAGCGTAGGCAGATTAAGTTTTGTGAACAAGATGTCCGCCAGTTGCGCCGGCGAGCTGATGTTAAACTCGTGATCGGCATGGCCATAGATTTGCTGCTCCAGGTCGCTGATGCTGTCTTCTAGCTCTTTGGAGAATTTATTCAGGTAAGCGCTGTTTAGCTTCATACCTCGGTACTCCATGTCGGCTATCACCGGTATGACCGGCCACTCCACGTCTTTGGCTAAGCCTGCTACTTTAGGCAACTTAGCCAACTCTTTTGCCTGATAGGCGTGCAGTTGAACGATTACGGCCATTATTTCGGGAGCCCTGGTTATAAAATCCTCTGTTGGTAAATCCTCAAACGGCGCACCATCGTAGCCTAGATTATCGATCGCCAGATCGGTAAGGCTTTGGGCACGCACAAGCGCGTTGATTAAAAAGGCTCCCACTAAAACGTCATGCCCGACTGCCGGTAGCGGGTCACAGCCAAGTTCGCGTAAAACTTTAAGTGTGGACTTTACGTCGTAGCCAACCAGAGAGGTTGTAGGTTGTAGGTTAGAGGTTATATTTTTTTGGACAGCTTCAGGGGTGAGTTTCGTAAGGTCCAGGGTGTACATTTGGCTGTCATCGGTTGCCAGTAAAAGCACTTGTGGGTCACGACCGTGCCGGCCGGCGGCGCGTGAGCATATGAATAGTTGTTCAGAATCTTCCAGTTTAAGTTCTGCGAGTTTTTTATTGCTATCTATGAGTACATTTTGGGGTAGCTTTAGCTTAACGCCAGCCGTGGTGTCCGCCGCAGGAGCCACGTTTTGCATGTTTGTCGGCAAGTTATTTAACAGGCTCTTAAACTCTAGTTTTTGTAGCATATCCCTAAGTTCGGCGGTGTCTATTTTGGTGCCATCCATCGCTTTTAGGTCGAGTTTTATGGGCGCGTCGGTCCAGATGCAAGCCAGTTTTTTACTGAGGTAGGCCAGGTCTTTACCGGCCTCCAGCTTTGCTCTTAGGGTCGGTTTTATGAGGTCCAGGTTTTCGTAAACGCCTTCCAACGTTTTATAGCTTTTTATCAGCTCTAGCGCGGTTTTTTCGCCAACGCCCGGTACACCTGGAATGTTGTCGGAGCTATCACCTTTTAGGGCTTTTAGGTCTAAAAACTGGTGCGGATCAATGCCGTATTTCTCCACAAAACTTTCTGGGTGGAACAGCTCGATATTAGTAAAGCCCTTTTTAAGCGCATATACATGGGTATGGCTGTTAACTAGCTGCAAGGCATCCAAATCAGATGTAATTAGCATGGTCTCGACGTCTTTTTTGCGGGCCTGCACAGCAAAGGCGCCCATAATGTCGTCGGCTTCGTAATCGTCTAGTTCATAAAGCGGCCAGCCAAAGGCTTTCAGTAGGTCGTGTAACAGGGGTATTTGCGCATAAAAATCGGGCGGCGGAGCTTTGCGGCCGGCCTTGTACTGGGGGTATATTTCCAGCCGTTTTCTAATGTTAGTTTTGGGTTTGTCCCAAGCTACACAAACATAGTCTGGCTTGAGCTTTTTTACCAGTTCCAATGCCATCGCGGTAAAGCCATATACGCCGCCAGTAGGTATGCCTTCCCTGGTAGAAAGATTGGGCATGGCATAATAGCCCCGGTAAAACACCGATTTTCCATCTATGATCGCCAATTTTTTACGTGCCTCTGCCATTAGTAATAATTATACGCCGTATCTGTTAAAACAGATAGCAAACATTGACACATTATAGTACTTATGACAATATATTGACTTGTTCTCGGCAATCCTGTCGAGGGTAGAATAAGGGAGGCGGCATGTTACTGATCTACGGGGTCGTCATGCACGTAGGCGAGAAAGTGTCATGCTTTGACCTTCAGACAATGGATGACGTGGGTGGCTCAGATAAGGACACCGGGCTGGTGCCTAACATGCTGATCACCGATGAGTTCCCTCGAGTGATCGTGCTGCGTTACACCATCGGTGGCGAAACCATCGACATTCGCGTATCCCGAAGAGGCATGTGGGGCTGGGAGCCCAATCGCAACCTGATCGGTTATATGGTCAGTGGCGACCTGCACGTCCACTTCGTGCCAGATGCCCATGATCTTCTGCACAACCGCAAGGGCTAGCAGCTCAACTCCAACGGAAAGTCTGCACGCAACCGCGTGTCCCGTCGGCATCTGCCGCTCAGACATCAAGCCCCCGCCGCTCTTCGGAGTCCGCGGGGGTTATTTATTTTATGATTAGTTCTTTTTGAAGCAAACTTCTAAGGTCCCTGGATCTTCGGGCTATGGTGTGCAGCTCGCTTGGTAACTGTCTAAGATCTACTGAAGTGGGTACATCCGTACCATTAACTCCAGCTAGTCTCGTGGTCCCATAAGTGGCTACCCCAACTGGATTGCCAACAACGGAAGCTCGGGCAGCATCAACCTGCCTCGATAGGCTATAAGATGAACTGGTCACAAAACCAATTGGGTCATCTTCTTTCCCTAAAAGACTGCTAGCCCTGGATACAATACGCATTACATCATATGTGCTTGGTTGTTTGCGGTGTTTGGATTTTCCAGTTTTTTCATCTACATATGTTTCACTGTCTATGCGCATCAATACAACTGCAGTGTCACCAACGGTGCCTATCTCTACAAATTGACCAGTAGGCTCTTGTAGAAATTCTTGATTGTTATGGATATTGTAACCAAATGGTAATGCTTTATCTTCTTGGTGAGCCACAAAGCCTGGTAAACTTTCGGCTACCTTTCGTGCCACATCGTACTCGGTTTCTGGCACTTCGTCGTTAAACTGTCGTCGCGCACTCGCCCTTTCAGTGTCGCTAGTTATCTTACGGTGGTCTGCCTGAGAACCGCTGAAAATAATAGTTTTTGGCCGGGCGGCAGTATCTTCCATAACCATCCTAGCCTCGGCAACTATTTTATGAGGTTGGCCACCTTCAATTACTACATGTGCGCCTTGAAGGCCAAGCTCAGACAGCATTACATCAGCCTCTCTTCCAAATCCTATTTCTCTAGCTATCGCGGTTAAAGCCTCAACCTGATTATCATTGAGTTCCGGATATTCATTTTCACTACGAACAACTTTAGTAACCGGAAAGACTTCCATTGGATCACTGCCAGACTTACCGGCAAGGACATCTGCCGCTCTACGCGTTATATCATCCGCTTTTATTAAGATTTCCTTAGCTTGTTTTTCGGCTGCGCTAAGATTAAGCGCTTCATTGTCATCCATAATCTTTAACCTTCAATATTTATATAGCTATAATAACATATTTTTGGTAATTTTACAGAGGTGGTAGGATGTACATATGCCAGACGTGATTATAAAGACTATTGATGATGCGATAACCGTGGGATATGCCGGTAAAAAGCTAGGTAATACTAATATTAAATTTGGTTTAACAGATGAGGCGGAGGCTAATTTTGAAAAGTTTATTGCCAAATTCCCCGGAAAAACTGTTTACGATATGCCTGCGGTTGGCAAAGATACGATTATAGACGTAGACTCTCTAACACCAGGTGAACTGTGGGAATTAGAAGCCGATGCGTTGATTACCGAGAGACCTCCTGCTCTATTAGTACTAAAAGCAGCTGACTGCATGCCTTTGGTTTTTTACGTTCCAGGAAAAAATATTTTGTGTTTAGCCCATGTTGGCACAAGCGGCGCGGCGTTGCACCTGCCAACCAAAGTTATAAAGGCCTTGGGCTCCCCCGCCAAACAGATTCACTGCTATATCGGTCCCTCTATCCGCAAAGAGTCATACAGAATGAGTAAGGATCATTTTGAAGAGAAAAAACAAGAAATAAATATTGATGAAAGCTGGAACAAATACATTACCGAAGCGGATGATTACATACATATTAATTTGTTCGGCTACGTAATGGACGAGCTGATAGACAACGGGATTTTAAAAGAAAATATCCATGTAGAGGATATTGACACCGGCAGTGATAAAAATTACTTCTCTCACCGTCGTCACAGATCAACTGGTGAAGAACCTGGCCGCAACACCCTGGGCGTACACTTGATCTAATTACTGGTGGACGGTGACATTTATGCAAGTGGTATTGCTGTTGCTGGCATTGCCGCTGGTAGCCGTACCGCCATTGCTACTTGCATTGCCTGTTGCGCTGGTCTGACTAGAGTTGTTATTGATAATGACGGTTGAGTTATTATTACCACCGCTACCCCCAACATTTACGTTTGTACTATTGCCGGTACATTGAGTTGGCGGTAGTACAGTTACCGTAAAAGAATTATTAGCAAGAATAACTGGGTCACTCCTAAGAGCCGCCTGAACCGGCCAAGCAATAGAGCCAGAAAGGATTATAGAAAATAAGGCAACCATTGTTATAGGCAAAAGTTTGTGTTTTTTAGTCCGCCCTTTCATTCGAACACGGATTGCTGCCGAAATATATGGTGTGGATTTTTTATAGTACTCACTAAGCAGAATAATCTCTCGAATGATAATAATCAGAGCAGGCACATAAATAATTAATGCCAGCCCTACGGGTTTACGTACAAAATCTATGGCATGCCCAGCATAAGGCAAGCTATAGTGTACTTTACCCAGTACGTACTTATCAGTTATGGGCTGGTCCGCAACGGTATTTGCGTCACCTTTAGTAATTATTTTTCCGTTTTCTTTAGAGATAATTCGGTGAGTGATTGTTCTTTTAGTATTACTGGCACTTACGTATGTAATGACATCCCCGACCGCAAGCTGGCTCTCGGGGACGCGTTCTACAGACACAAGGTCACCTTTATGAAGAGCTGGCACCATACTGCCGCTTTGTACACTAAGTAGCTTTGAGCCTTTGGCTTGGCTATATACCAAACCAAAGCTCATTACTACGACCATCAGTGCGATAATCGCACTTAGGTTACGCTTCATGGGGCGTAATCCTTCTTATTTTTAGTTTAGTTAAGGCTGTACCCCAGTAAATGTCAGGTCAAAATTAGTCATGCCCGCCGAGGAGCCACTGACTGTACTTGGATTTACATTAACTGTGACGCTATATTGGTTTTCTTCACCCGGATCAAGCGTGCCGCCTGGTAAAGCATCCGCTCCGCCACCTTCCAGTGTTTGTATGGAATACGTTGAAGGACTGCTTGCAGTCGTTATATCAGTGAATTTTAGATCCACTAAGTCTGGGTCAGCAATGTTATTGAAGGCATGGTCACTGCCCACCATCGAAACGTCAAGTGCTGTAGTCCCGGTATTCTTGAGCCAGAAAGTAAATGCACTACTTTCTGTACCAGGAACTACGTTTGTAAAGTTAAAGCCGGGAACGCTCCCATCAACATAGTTGGCACCATTCCAAATCTGTAGATGTGCTGTGCCAGTTGAAAACTGGCTATCAGCCAAAACTACAGGGTTACTTGTTAAAGCTGCGAACGTTACCCCGCCAGCCAGCGCTACCACTGCACCGACAGTTCCGACAGCCCGTGCTACCGGACTTAGTTTTTGTATACCTAACATACCCCACCCCCTTTACTTTATTGGTACTTTTATTATCTCATATACAAAAATAAAGTATATGAAAAAACTCACATTATGTTGTGATTATTGGTGTTGCTTAAGCGGTTTAGAAGCGTTCTGTTCTGGGAAGAATGATTATTGCAAGCAGTCCGGCTAGTACAAAAAATATGGCACAGTAAAACCCGACCGTACCATACAGCTCTACCCTGTAGCTTTCGCCATAGTGCTGGAAGAAATACCGCACCGAAACCGTTGAATAGGCCGCCGCGCAAAGAGTCGTGGTAGCTAAAAGCGTGCTGCGACTGCGCAGAGCCGCGGCGGTTATGATTGGCACGGCAAATAGCATGACGGATTTACTGGCCAGCCCCCTTTGCCACAGCACGTTATATGAAGCAAAAATGATATCCGCCACGATTAGAAAAAGCACAATCGCCCCGTAAATATTCTTATTACTAAAATTCATCCGGGCAATGTACCAAAGCACCGTGTTCACAGCTAGCATCAACCCGGCGGCCGTCCACAATTGGGCGATAGCCGTGTGGGTGTATAGGTTCCACATGTCAAAGACAATTATCGAAGCAATATAAGCGGCTACATAAACAAAGTGGACACGAGTGACTCTGACAGCGGTTGTTTGCAACCAATGAGTTGTGGTCTTTGATTTTTTTGCCATAAGCGGATTGTATGATAATGAAAACACGCTTACGTCATCTGAGTCAATGCTTAGGAGGGCTTTATTATCTAATGTATGCCGGCCGCTCTGGCGAGTAACTCGCCTATAGTCAGGCCTTTGGCGCGCTTTCGTTCTGCTTGTTTAGCAATTATGACTTGGCGCTCCGCGGGCGTGACAAATTCGTCCATCATACCAGTTAAATCAGTAGTATCCTGGGGATCGACTATTTTTTTCTTGTCATCGTATACAGACCGGTCCTGGTTGGCTTCATAAAAATCAACCTCGGCGTGGATTAGTAGTATACTCCCGTTAAACATAAGTGTTTGATAGCCTTCCCTGCGCCTGGGGTTGCACCAGGCAATCTCTAATTGCCAGGCGCCATCTCTGTAAGTTAACGTGGCCGTAGAAAGATCATCGTGGTCCCTCATCGCAAGACTGTATTCACCGTTTAAATCTGGCTGTACGGGCTCTT
>JACRBB010000007.1 GCA_016234585.1 Candidatus Saccharimonadota bacterium | reverse complement strand
CAAAGAGCCCAGGCCAAGTTCTTGCAGCAAATTGTCGTCTAGCTGAAACATGTCATTAAACCAATTACGTTATACCTGCATTGTAGCTCAAATAATATCGACTATACAATAAGCTACAGGGTGCGGGTTTTGGTTGAGCGGTTGAAAAAGGGCAAGGAAGTGGTTGCCGATAACCTGGAAGTAACCAACCTAAAAAGCGGCCCCAGTGACGTTAAAGAGGTGCCGACCGGACAGATGTGCGGACTTAGCCTAAAAACCACCACTCGCATCCCCATAGAAGAGGGCGACAAACTGGAATTCTTCAACCGTTCCACCAAAACCCGCACCCTGTAGCTTATTGTATAGTCGATATTATTTAGGCTACAATGCACGTATAACGTAACTGGTTTAATAAAATATGTTTCAGTTAGACGACAATTTGCTGCAAGAACTTGGTCTGGGCTCTTTACCGCCAGCCGAAAAGAACAAAATGCTGGCGCATATTTACGAAACCTTGGAACTAAGAGTTGGTATGCACCTGGCCGAACAAATGACCGACGAGCAACTGGATGAGTTCGAGGCCTTTATAGACAAGAATGACGAAGCCGGCGCCCTCCACTGGCTAGAAACCAACTTCCCGGAATATAAAAAGGTAGTTGCCCAGCAACTAGAGAAGTTGAAATCCGAGATTAAGGCTCAGGCCCCAGCTATCGTTGAGGCCACGTTAAGCGAAGCCCAGTCTGCTGCCGCGCCGGCTCCAGAAACCGGCCCAACACCTCAAAATCCAACACCAGCCGGCTAGTTTTTGTAACCGCGCAGAAAATCCGCCCCGGACATCTTACGCCCGGAAGGTGCTATCAGCTCAGTGATTTCTAACCAACCCGGATCGGCGCGCATTATCAGCGCTTTATCTTTTTCATCGCCAGCTGAGGGTTTGGTTACACGGGCTTTAGTGACAATGATTTTATGCCCAAAAAGCCTTGTGATCGAGCGGGGCCAGCCGGCGTAGGCCCGAACCTCACGTTCCAGCTGTTGAGCCGGTTTTGCCCAGTCTAAAATGCCATCTTCTTTTTTGAGTATCTGGCTGTACGTAGCTGTTTTTTCGTCTTGAGGCTTGGCTGTAGCAGAGCCATCCAAGATGGCAGGTAGTATTTTAACCAGAGTTTTGGCGCCTAAATCAGATAGCCTATCGGCCAATTCCTGTTTGGTTTCACTGCCGTTTAAGCTTACCCGGGCTTGAGCGAACACCGGCCCGGCATCCATTTCTGCGCTTAAATGCATAATAGACACGCCCGTTTCTATAGCTCCGTTCAACATAGCAGCCTCTAGCGGCGTGGAACCCCTATACATCGGTAAAAGTGAAGGATGGATATTTATAATGCCCTTAGGGAAGAGATCAATAATACCTTGGGGAATAATTCTGCCAAAAGCAACCAATACGCCCATCTCGGCTGGGTGCTTTTTTACTTTTTTAATGAGTTCTATTTTGTCCCCGAGTAAAATGACGGGGATATTGTGTCTATGCGCGACTATGCCGATTTCTAAGTCTCTTTTTTGTCGCGAGATGCTATCCACATGGCTGGCTACTACGGCTTCGATTTCATAGCCCGCATCGATCAAAGCCTGCAGAGTGGGCGCAGCTGTAGTTACCGCGGTCGCAATTCTTTCGTTGCCGAAAAATAACAGCTTAGTCTTCGAGGATGTGGGTTTTTTTGATTTGCTCATAGTTTGATTCTATTAACTTGCCGTCAGACGTTAAATGATAAAAGGCTTCGGGGTGGTCCTTGATGTGATCCACAAAAACCATGCCGTTTATGTGGTCGACTTCGTGCTGAAGTACCCGGGCCAAAAAGCCGTCGGCTTTAACTCGGACTTCGTGGCCTTGCTCGTCTTGGGCGCGCATGCGGATTTTGGTCCAGCGGGGAACTTTGCCGTAGATATCCAAAACACTTAAACAACCCTCAAAATCTTCTTCGAGCTTGCCTTCGTACTTCATGATTTTCGGATTGATAAACACGCTGAAGGTCTCGTCCTTCTTATCGTCAAAATTGTTTCTGATGATTATTATCTTTAACGGCTGGTCAATCTGGATGGCTGCCAGCGCCACGCCTACTTCGTGGGGGCGGCTTTTTTCCCAGTCTAATGTGGCAGACTTCATGTTCTCTATAATTTGGCGGACTTCATTGGTAATGATGGCCACACGCCGGGACTTGGCGCGTAGGTGCGAATTGGGCAGAGTAATGATGATTCCTTTGTTGGCCGCCATAACTTATTGCCAGTATATCACCTCTACAACAGATTGGTGGGGTCCAAATCGATAGTCCAATCGGCTGGTGCGAGTTTAGCTAAGTTTACCAAGTGGCCGCGGTTCTTGCTTTTAACGACTATTTGCCAGTAATAGTAACCGGCTCTTCGTCCGTAAAAGCTGGCAGCCGGGCCGATAATCTCGACCGGCAAACCGGCTTGCCGCAGAGTCGTCATTAATTTTTTAGAGGCGTTCTCGGCGCCGCTGAACGTGGACCGGCGACAGGTTAACTTTAATAAGTAGCTGAAGGGCGGAAAACGGAACTTTTGGCGTCCGGCTAAGCAATGTTCGTAGAACATATTATAATCGCGGGCCATGGCGGCGCGGACGACTATGGAATCAGGCTCGTAGGTTTGGATAATCGCCCGGCCGGCGCTATGGCCGCGGCCGACTCGGCCCATCACCTGGTATAGCAACTGGAAGCTGCGCTCCTCGCCGCTATAATCGGGCAGCGACAATGAGCTTTCGGCGGCTATAATGCCGACTAACCCCAGTTTTGGCAGGTCCAGGCCTTTGGCCAGTAGCTGCGTGCCAACTAGAATGTCAACTTCGCCAGCCACCAACTGCGGGTATAGTTCGCTGAGGTGCTCACCGCGCTGGTTGTCACTGTCAAAACGTTTGGTCCGGGCGTTTCTAAATAGCCTGCCAAGCTCATCCACCAAAGCTTTGACACCGATACTCTTATATATAATGTCTTCGTTTTTGCACTGCGGGCAGTTAGTGGGCGGGGTCTTGGTGTGGCCGCAAATGTGGCAGCGGGTGGTATGGCTGTCGCCGTGATATATCAAGGGCACATCGCAGTTGGGGCAGAGCAGCTGCCAGCCGCAATTGTTGCAAAGGATAACGCGCGCCGAACCGCGTTTATTCAAATAAATCATGGTCTGCTTGCCGCCTTGCAGCGCTATGGTAATGGCATCGATGAGCGGTTTTGAGAGATACTGGCTGCGTGAGAAGTTCTCCCGTTTTTTTATGTCAACGACTTCCAAAACGGCCTTGCCGTGGCTGCTTGTCACAGCCGGTTGGCTCATCCGCGCGACCGCTTTTCGTTGGCTAGCTAAATAGTAGTCGGCTACTAAAGGCGTAGCGGTTCCCAGGATAACCTTGGCGCCACTTAACTGACCCAACTGACTGGCCACTCGGCTGGTTTGATAACGCGGCGTTTGGTCTTGTTTATAGGCTGGTTCGTGGGCTTCGTCTACAACAATCAGGCCAAGCTTTTGGATGGGGCTGAAAAGCGCCGAACGAGGGCCAATGACCACGACCGGCTGACTTGATTCTAAAATGGCCAGCCAGATTTTCTTTCTTTGAGCTACGCCAAGCTTTGAATGAAATACATATACCGGAACGTTTAGCTGCAGCGCGGCCTGTTCCAGTTGAGCGGTCAAGGAAATTTCTGGTGTTAAAAAAACTACTGATTGGTTCTTCTTCAAACAGTCTTTAGCCAGCTCCAAATAGACCCGCGTCTTGCCGCTGCCGGTCTCACCGTGCAGTAGAATTGTCGTACTGGGACTTTTTTTGATGGCTTTTAGGGCGCTTGACTGGTCTTTTGTGAGCGGGCTGGCAATATTTATGGGCTGGCTACCCACTAATATTTCGGTTTCATCGGGATTTACTTTGCGAATAGATGGCTTGGGCGGAGCTAGTTGGCGTAATGCGTCACCCAACGAGCAGCAATAGTAGGCTTGCATCCACTCGGCCAATTTAAAGTAAGCTTCTGGCAAGGGCTGTTGGCTTAAAACACCGCTGATAGGCTTTACTGCAAAAGCCGGTTTGCCAACTTTGGCTTTGATAAAACCAGACACCGTTCTTTTTTGAAGCGGGACACTTACCACGGTATGAACAGGCAGCTCAGAGTCATAGGAATAGGTAAGCGGTTTATCACTGTGATAGCGGCTATCAGCCGGCCAAACCTCATAAAACGTCATAGTAATCTTTAGTATAGACTAAGCCGATAGTTGCAAAGTATCATTGGCATGGCTATAATTTATGTTGTTCGAATAACAATAAAGGCGCTTATGTTAGACACATTCATTACATCCCGGGTTCGCCGCAAAATCATAGTGGTCTATGCCAAGTACCCTGATTTCAAGACACATGTCAGAGGTTTGGCTAAGCTCATCAAGGAAGACGCCGGTAATATCCAGCGCGAATTGAAGCGTCTGGAGAAGATCGGATTTTTGATAAGTGAGCGCCAAGGCAATACTAAAATTTACTACACTAACAAACATTTCCCGATATTCAAGGAACTCCAAAGCATAGTAATGAAGTCCCAGCGGGCCGCTCAGTTAAAAAGACAAAGAATCTAAACGGAGACTGTAAACGCAAGATGAATATAGTGGCTAAAATAGGAGGAGTCTTCTTTGTATTAGTAGGCCTCGTTAATGTCTATGCGGCAGTCACTGACGGACCTTTCTATAGGATATTTATTAACTTATTTGTAGTCCTGGTTGGCATTATGCTTTTTATAGCTCCCAAGATAGCTAAAAAAAGTATTGTCAACAGCAATGCACCCGTACCTGGTAATGAAAGTAAAAATGTTTCATCAACAAATTCAGGAAAAGAACAATCATATTCGGTAACGGCGTTTCTTCTAAAGAACATGCTGAATATTGGAAGTAAGCGGGGCATGCTAGAAGTTAATAACAAGTCTGTTACGTTCAAAACTGAGGCGGGCAATATGGTAATGAATATTCCTCTGCAAACAGTAAATTATACTAATAAACAGTTCCCGCTTGCCTATTTGCAAATTAGCGATGGAAGTTCAAAGTATAAATACGTATTTACAGGTCCGGTGGAAGTAGCTATTCAGAGTGGTTTCATTGGAAAAGAATTCACAAATTATTTGGAAAAGATGAGGCTAGCTGCCAAAAGCTAAAGAATTTAACCAAGTTGCAAATTCTTATCTGTTAAGGTACAATTTTTAGCGTATGATACAAGTTACACGTAAAGATTCTAAAGAGTCGGTGGAAAGCCTGCTGCGTAGATTTTCCAGAAAAGTCCAGCAATCCGGCGTTTTGGCCGAGGCTAAGCAAGCTCAGTATTTTGAAAAGCCGATCAGCAAAACCGAGCGACGAGCCAAAGCAATCGTTCGCCGAGAGCGCAAGGCGGCTAAGGTTAAGAAACTAAAACTCGGCCATTAGGAGCTTTTAAGTAGCAATGGCTTTAATCGATCAGATCGAGCGCGATCTGAAAACTGCTATGTTGGCCGGGGAAAAAACCAAAGCCGAGATATTGCGGGGCATTAAAAGCGCTTTTTTGTATGAAGCCGTGAGTCTTGGCTCAAAAGACAAAGTGCTGCCCGAGACAGACGCCCAGAGGGTGCTGGCCCGTGAGTCAAAAAAACGGGCCGAAGCCGCCGAAGTTTATCAAAAAGCCGGCGAAACAGCGCGGGCCGAAGCCGAGATGACCGAAAAAAAGATTATAGACGGTTATTTGCCCCAGCAAATGAGCGAAGATGACTTAAAAAAGCTGGTTAATAAGCACGTCGCGGCCTTAAACGCCACCAGCCAAGCTGATATGGGCAAAGTTATCGGCGCCGTCAGACAAGAGGCCGGTGCGACCGCCGATGGCGCCTTAATCGCGCGGCTAACGCGCGAGGCAATCTCTCAGTGATTATAATAATAGGTATCGCCGGAGCCGGTAAAAGTACCCAGGGTCAGTTACTAGCCCAACGTCTTAGCTGCCCGTGGCTATCAGTTGGCCAACTACTGCGTCAAAACATGGACGAGGCCCACAAACAGCGCATGCTGGCTGGCGAAATGGTGGAAGACGAACAATTGATACCTATTCTGAATGCCGAGCTCAAACGACTGGGAGCCGATAAAAACGAGATTATCTTGGATGGCAGTCCGCGCACCAGGCGCCAAGCCGAATGGCTGGCTGGTAAAGTTAAAAGCGGAGAGGTTAAAATGACAGCCGTTGTTCACCTGAGTGCATCTAAACAAACCGTGAAAGACCGACTTTTAAAGCGCGGCCGGCCCGACGACACCGAGGCGGCCATCGACCAGCGCTTTTTGGAATACGATAGGACCATCGTGCCGATTTTGGATTACCTAAGAACCCAGGATTTTAAGATATACGATATCGATGGCACAGGACCGGCTGAAAAAGATGCCGAACTCATCAAGCAAGCCTTAGGATTTTAAATGAGACCAAAGACAGAACCTGAAATCGAAGCCATGCGCCAAGGCGGCCACCAGTTGGCGGTTATCTTAAAAACCCTCAGCGAAGAAGTGGCTCCGGGCGTATCGGGCAAGGATATCTCGGCTCATGCCATGGAGCTGGTTAAAAAAGCCGGTCTGCAGCCGGTGCTTCTGGGCTACGAGGGCTTCCCGGACATTATGTGCATATCCGTTAATGATGCTGTGGTGCATGGTATTCCTTCAAAAACGTCGTTCAAGCAAGGCGATGTAGTTAAGTTGGACTTGACGGTCGGCCACAAGGGCTTGGTTGTCGATTCGGCGCTGACGGTGGTAGCTGGTGACGCCGAAATTCCAAAAGACGTCCAGCGCCTGTTGGATGGTACTAAGAAGTCACTAGAAGCCGGCATCGCCGCGATTCACGGTGAGGGTACGGCCATCGGTGATATCGCCTCGGCTATTCAAGACGTTTTAGAAAAGAATGGGCTTGGCGTAGTACGCGATTTAGTGGGTCACGGGGTTGGCTACGGTGTCCACGAAGGCCTGGAAGTGCCTAATTATGGGCACGCCGGTACCGGCCGCAAACTGGTGGCCGGCGCCACTATTGCTATCGAGCCGATGGCTACGCTGGGCGATTGGCGGGTCAACCTGCTCCGTGATAATTGGACGGTGGTCAGCCGCGACCATTCTCTGACCGCCCACTTCGAACATACGGTTCTAGTTACCGAGGCCGGCTCCGAAATCCTGACAGTATAAATTACTTTATAAAAGGTGTGCTTGCTAGCAATAACCTCTAGGGGTATACTGCTAGGCAAGAACGTATATAATAAAAAATATCCGATGAACACATTAAAAGGAAAAGAGCAGCACCGATTCGCGAAGCGAAACCGAATTTATTTCGGTAGGTGCGATGAGAAAAACCTTGGTTTTTCTCATAAGGCGTAGCCGTAATGTCTGAAGAAAAATTTTCATATTTCGTAGGCCTGGACGTCGGTACCACCGCGGTACGTTGTGTTGTGGGCGAGTTAGCCGGCGATTCTTCGACGCCCAATATCATCGGCTTTGCCAGCGCCGATAACACCGGTATGCGCAAGGGCAACGTGGCTCATGCCGAGGAAGTCGCCCAGGCGGTAGTTACGGCCATATCTGAAGCCGAACGTATGTCCGGGCGGGATATCAAATCGGCTACGGTCAATATAAACGGCGCGCACGTCCAGGGTATTAATAGTAAGGGCGTGATTGCCATTAGCTCGCCCGACCGCGAGATCAGCAACGATGACCGCCTGCGTGTAGAAGAGGCCGCCACCATCGTGCAGTTGCCTCCCAACAAAAGTATCATTCAGGTATTTGCTAAAAACTACCGGTTGGACGGCCAGGATAATATCAAAGATCCGGTGGGCATGCATGGCGTCCGGCTGGAGGTGGACACCCATATATTAGTAGCCTCCACGCCGGCACTAAAAAGTTTGGACCAAGTTTTAGATAAGGCCGAAGTTCATGCTTCGCATCGCACGGTGACCAGCTTAGCCGCTGCCGAAGCTACTATAAACCGCAAACAAAAGGATTCCGGCGTGGCAGTAGTTGATATCGGCGCGGCTACCACTAATATGGTGGTGATTGAAGACGGGGAAGTAGAACACATTGCCGTTATACCGATGGGCGGCACGCATATTACCAACGATTTGGCTATCGGTCTAAAGACCGATTTGGATATCGCCGAAATGGTCAAGATCAAGCACGCCGGACTAAAGCCGGCTAAGGGCGAAATGAGCTTTGTCAAAAACGGCGAGACCCTGCGCTTTGACAAGGAAATGATGCGTATCATCGTGCAAGCCCGGGCGGAAGAATTGTTGGAGTACGTTGATAAAGAACTGAAGAAAATCCATCGCTCCAGAAAGCTACCAGGTGGCATTGTGCTAACCGGCGGAACCGCCAAACTGCCGGGCCTGGTGGAACTTACCCGCGACGTACTGGAACTACCGGCCAGGGTCGGCAGCTGGAGCCATATAGGTAAAGTAGTTGACGGCATGGACGAGCAGATTTTTGCGCCGGCTGTCGGGCTAATGCTACTAGATATGCTGCTTGGGCCGTCCCAAAGCAACCATCTGCAAGACGCCCAACCGGGGATAGTCCAATCTTTTAATCTGACCTTGAACAAATTTTTAGGCCGCCTACGTAAGGGTTAGTAGCAAATACAGCCGACGCATCATTTTTTTGCTCGCCGACTTTTAATAAAAAAAACTTTGAGTAGCAATTGCATTCAGTAGGCATAATTTACTATAATTAGGAACAGTTATTTAAAGAGAGTGGAGCTAAAAATCTATGCCACAAGTAGAGCCCGCAATAGAGACCTTTGCCCGGATTAAAGTAGTGGGTGTCGGCGGCGCCGGCGGCGCGGCCGTTAACCGTATGGTGGAAGCCGGTGTCAGCGGTGTTGATTTCGTAGCCGTTAATACCGATTCGCAAGCTCTGCATCACAATAAAGCCAAACAAAAAATCCATATCGGCAAGGAAGAAACCCGTGGTCTTGGTGCCGGCGCCGACCCGACTGTCGGCCAGCGGGCCGCCGAAGAGAGCGAGAAAGATATAGCCGAGGCCTTAAAAGGCGCCGACATGGTTTTTGTTACCCTGGGTGCCGGTGGCGGTACCGGCTCGGGAGCCGGCCACATCGTTGCCAAAGTCGCCAAAGACAGTGGCGCTTTGGTAATCGGTTTTGCCACCCGGCCATTCGCTTTTGAGGGCGACAAGCGCCGCCGCAACGCCGAAATAGCTATTGAAAAACTGCGCAAAAACGTCGATACGCTGATAACCATTCCAAATGATAAGTTACTTTCCACTATCGACCGGCGCACGCCGCTTTTAGAGGCCTTTAAGGTAGCCGACGACGTGCTGCGCCAAGGCGTGCAGGGCATCTCTGACCTAATTTCCGTGCACGGCTTGATTAACCTGGACTTCGCCGACGTTAAAACCGTCATGGCCAATGCTGGTTCGGCACTGATGGGTATTGGCCGAGCTTCTGGTGAAAACCGAGCCATCGAAGCTGCCCAGCAGGCTATTTCTTCACCACTTCTGGAGGTCTCTATCGATGGGGCTCGCGGTATCTTGTTCAACGTCATTGGCGGTCTGGACATGAGCATGCACGAAATCAACACCGTTGCCGAAACTATTACCAGCGCCGCCGACCAAGAAGCCAATATTATCTTCGGGGCCACAATTAACCCCGAGCTGGAAGGCGAGATTATCGTTACCGTAGTGGCGACTGGCTTTGACGAGACTTACTACGCCAGTAGAAACAACAAGACCGCCGAGCTGCTAAAACAAGCTGGCTTAGAGCACGACCGCGGCTTCACCGGCTCGCAGCAAGTTGACGAGGCCTCGATGGCCGATCTGGACATGGACCTTAAAGACAACGAACCAGAAGCTACCGTCCACGAATTACAAACCGACAACACACCAAATATCTGGGCTTTGTCGGACGATGGTAATGGTACCGGGCAAGACCAGGCCGAACAACACGACGACCTGGAAGAACCTTCGTTTTTACGCCGAGTCTTTAAGGGCGGCGCTGGCAGCAAAGGCAGCAAGCCGGCTGACGATGACTCAAAAGACAAGGACGAAGAGATAGTCGAAGACTACAAACTTGGCGGAAGCGGGGACGATCAAAGCGATAAATCCGAAGCTGGTGATAAATCCGAAGACGAAAAATCGCCACTAAAAGATAAGAAGGATAAACGCTAGACGCTAAAGCTTTACTTTGTGATTAATACATCAAAAAAGTACTTGCAATAACGCTATAGCTAGAGCTACTATGAGTTCCACGAACACTAGATATAGTGATAGTACCTTAAGCAGTAGCTTATATTAAGGGGTAAAACAGGATGAAATGCCACCATTGCCAATCTGTCGACAACAAAGTTATCGAATCGCGTGACGTCGCCGACGGCGAGGCTATTCGCCGCCGCCGCCAATGTTTAAACTGCGGCTATCGGTTCACGACTTACGAACGGATTGAGCGGCCCAGCCTGGTAGTGGTCAAACGGGGCGGTACCCGGCAGCTTTTTTCTCGCGATAAGCTGCTAGCCGGTCTGCAGCATGCCGCCGAAAAAACACCGGTAACCAACTTACAGTTGGAGTCGTTTGTGGCCGGTATTGAGCGTGAACTTTACGGCCGGGGCGAGCCGGAGGTTAGTAGCTCCGACATCGGTGAGCTGGTAATGGAGGGCTTGCCCGCTCTTAACGAAGTGGCCTATGTGCGTTTTGCCAGCGTTTACCGCAAATTCCGTGACATTGGCGGTTTTGAGCGTGAATTAAGTAAGATGCGCCGCGCCAAGCAGGCCCCTGGTAAAAAAGCTACAAAATAAAAATCTTTAGAAAAAAAGGCCCTAATTTGTTGCCTTAGAACTTGGTTGTGGTTTATGATAACCAATGTCTAGGGGAGCAAGTCTGGTGGTGCTCTTATCTAAGATAAAAACATTAAAAACAAATCTAAAAGTTAGGAAAACGAGGGAGGTCGTTATGGCTCAGGCAACTAAAAGTGCGGTTAAGAGGCTCTTCACTAAGCCGGGGAAGAAGGCTTACGATAGCCTAAAATGGACAAAACGCGATTCGCTGATTAGCAATCCAATGACCGGCAAGGCGGTTTTTGAGCAAAAGGGTGTGGAGGTTCCGGAGGGCTGGAGCTTAAACGCCATAAATATCGTGGCCCAAAAATACTTTACCGGTACGCCCGGGACTGGTGAACGCGAAAATTCCCTTAAAACTCTTATCAACCGCGTGGTAGACACCGTTACCCGGACTGGCCTTCAGGAAGGCTACTTTGATAACCAAGCCGAATCCGAAGATTTCCGCGAGGAACTCAAATACGTGCTGGCCACCCAGCGGGCAGCTTTTAATTCGCCGGTTTGGTTCAATATCGGCGCCAGCGGTCGGGCTCAGCAGGCTAGCGCTTGTTTCATCTTAGGTATCGAGGACACTATGGAGTCCATTTTGAATTGGTACGCCGAAGAGGGCATGATTTTCAAGGGCGGCTCCGGCTCGGGCGTGAACTTGAGCGTTTTACGTAGTTCTGTTGAACCTTTGAGCGGTAGCGGCGGTACAGCCTCCGGCCCCCTAAGCTTTATGCGCGGCGCCGACGCCAGCGCTGGCGCCATTAAAAGCGGTGGCAAGACTCGCCGAGCCGCCAAGATGGTTATCTTAGACGCCGATCACCCCGATGTGGAAGAATTTATCTGGTGTAAGGCTATAGAAGAGCGCAAAGCCCGGGTGCTGCAAGAAGCCGGTTACGACATGGACTTAGACGGCAAGGATTCTTTCTCGGTCCAGTATCAAAACGCCAACAACTCAGTTAGGGTAACCGATAAATTCATGCAAGCCGTGGAAGACGACGGCGACTGGCAGCTAAAGGCCGTTAAAGACGGGCGGGTAACCAAAACCGTCAAAGCTCGCCAATTGATGCGCCAATTCGCCGAAGCAGCCTGGGAATGCGCCGACCCTGGCATGCAGTACGATACCACCATCAACCGTTGGCACACCGCGCCTAACGCTGGCCGGATAAACGCCAGCAACCCTTGCAGCGAATACATGCACCTGGATAACTCGGCCTGCAACCTTGCTAGCATCAACCTGCTTAAATACTTAAACGAAGACGCCACTTTTGCTATCGAAGAGTTCAAACACACCGTGGAGCTGATTTTTACGGCCCAGGAAATCCTGGTCGGTTACTCAGAGTATCCTACTAAAAGCATCACTAAAAACGCCAAAGCCTACCGCGAGCTAGGGCTGGGTTACGCTAACCTGGGCGCCATGTTGATGGCTCAAGGTTTGCCGTACGACTCCGATGAGGGTCGTGCTCAGGCCGCGGCTGTCACAGCTTTGATGACCGGCCACGCCTACGCTACCAGCGCCAAGATGGCCAAGCGGGTCGGGCCGTTTGCCGGCTATCACAAAGACCGCGAAGCCATGAATAAAGTCCTTAAAATGCACCGCGACGAGGTCAACAAAATCGATGCCTCACTGGTCAGTGAGGAGTTGCTATCGGCAGCTGCCACAGCTTGGGACGATGCCGTAGAGCTGGCCGAAATCCACGGCGTCCGTAATTCCCAGGCCAGCGTTTTGGCGCCAACCGGTACCATCGGCCTGATGATGGATTGTGATACCACCGGTATTGAGCCGGACTTAGGCCTCACTAAAGTCAAGAAACTGGTCGGCGGCGGCACGATGTTCATCGTCAATCAAACCGTGCCACGGGCTCTGAAGGCTCTTGGCTATAACCGAGGCCAAATCGATGATATCGTCAACTACATAGACGTGGAAAAGACCATCATCGGCGCGCCGCACTTAAAAGACGAGCACCTGCCGGTCTTCGCTTGTTCCATGGGCGACAATGCCATTCATTACCTGGGCCACGTTAAAATGATGTCCGCCGTGCAGCCGTTTATCTCCGGCGCTATCAGTAAAACCGTCAACATGCCCGAGGACGTCAGCGTAGAAGACGTCGAGCAACTGCACATCGACGCCTGGAAGATGGGACTTAAGGCGGTGGCTATTTACCGCGATAACTGTAAGGTAGGCCAGCCGCTATCAATGGCCAAAAAAGCCGTTCCGGCTGAAGACAAAGTAGAGTCCGAAGTCCCAGCTTTAGCCAGTGCGAATTTAGTAGTTGAGCAGGCTCAGCAGCTCAGCGAAAAAGTAACGGTCAGAGGTCCCATGCGCCACGAGCTGCCACGAGTTAGAAACTCCAAGATATTCAAATTCACGGTTGCCGGCAGCCGCGGCTATGCCATCGTTGGCGAGTACGACGACGGCACTCCGGGCGAGCTGTTTATCAGCAGCGCCAAGATGGGCTCAACGCTGCGCGGCGTCATGGACGCCTTTGGCGTATCGGTTAGCTACGGCTTGCAGTTTGGTGTGCCACTCAAAAACTACGTTAGAAACTTTACTAACACCAGCTTTGCGCCAGCCGGTATTACCGACGACCCGGATATCCGCACTGCCTCGTCGATCATCGACTACATATTCCGCCGTCTGGGCAAGACCTACCTGAACTTCGACGACCAACTAGAGGTTGGGTTGGCTTCTATCGACGACATGCCGGCCGACCAAACCAGCCTGTTAGGCGACACCGTAGCGGCCATCATGGACGAAGCCAAGCAGCAGGTAGAAACCGTCTTAGACGCTACAGCGCCAAGCGAAGACATGCCTACCGTGGTAACAGCCAGCACGGCTTCATTGCCGCAAGTCAGCCAAAAAGTCGATCCGGAACCCCAGCAGCAAAAACCGGCAACCCACTCGAAACTGCTAGACGACGCGCCACTGTGCTTTAACTGCGGTAACCCCACACAAAGAGCAGGCAGCTGCTATGTCTGCACCTCCTGCGGATCCACAACCGGCTGTAGCTAAGCACGGTACTCCTTAGAGATTGTGAGTTTTCTTACAGATATTAGATAAAATCTATGATTTTTATTTGCATATCCCAAAATTTGGGGGTATGTTGGCTAGTATAGGTACTAAAAAAGGATAAGCGAATCATCGCCACCGGGCGCAACCTCTTGACAAAATAAACATAAAAGTGTAAACTATGCTTATAGATAATCGGTTTAAAAAATGTCATCTCTAGAAACTCCCCAACTTGAACTTGATTCAATAGAAGAAACCGGCCAAGCCGTTTTGGATGACATACTAACTAGTCCTTGCGATTTTTTAGTGAGCAATGGGGCTAGACCGCTTGAACTTACTCATGCCGATGAATCGGATGCTAGGGAAGACACGCTTACTAGTAAATTAGTTACTGGCTACGGCCGGACTGGCGAGGGAGTATCACTGCAAGTTGGAGTTGAAGAGGTCATAGTGCGGGGTTCTGCAAAAGTACCACAAATGGAAATACGGGGCAGAGCACGCAAGGATCATTACTTGAGTATAGCTTTCTCGGTAGAAGATAGTGAACGGAATCTTGTGTTTAGGCAGCCATTAAAAGGAAGTGGGCCTGCCATGACTCGAGATCCCAAGGTTCTACCATCAGTTACTATTATGGAGGGCGTATATACCAGTTCCAAAGAAACAGCTAAAATGGCAGGCGAACCAAGCCAAATAACCATAGAGCAAGGCCAAGAGGGATACGCAGAGGCATATGACGAGGTGTTAAGCAACCTAGGCGGCAACATTGAATGGTGGACTGCTAATCGGGCACCACATCAATCTTCTGAAGAAACTGTAGGCGTTCGTGTGCCTGAGTTACAAGGAGTACGAAGAACTGGTCGCGTCAGGGCTGCCGCGGCCTTCGCAGCGCACGTGGTGCATATCGCCTAACCCATATCTGATACAATAACAGCGTGAAAGTAATCATTTTATATCATCCCAAAAGCGACCATGGGGGTCGGGTGGAAGATTACGCTCGTGAGTATCAAAGATTGCATGACGATCGCAAGTTAGAGCTTGTCAGCCTAGAATCCAAAGAGGGCTGGGATATGGCCAAACTCTACGACGTGACCACCTATCCGGCCGTACTGGCCGTAGCCGATGATGGCACCTTGCAAAAACTTTGGCAGGCCGAACAGCTGCCGCAGACCAACGAGCTGGACTTTTATTTCCAGGCTTAGCTTTACTCCTCATAAAAACGGTGGTCGTCAGGCCTTAACTGAGGTATAGTTTTAGTATTGATGAGCGTGAGCAAAGACAACCAAAAGTCTCCTTTTGCTGAGTATGAGGAAGAGATTCTAAAAACTTGGGCCAAAGAGAAAACCTTTGAAAAAAGCCTGCAAAACCGCAAAGGCGGCAAGACTTTTACTTTTTATGATGGCCCGCCATTTGCCAACGGCACACCTCATGTAGGCCATTTGGGAATTACGACAATTAAAGACACTGTCACCCGTTACAAAACTATGCAGGGCTATTACGTACCACGCCGGGTTGGTTGGGACACCCACGGTTTGCCGGTAGAGTACGCCATCGAAAAAGAGCATGACTTTAAGGGTAAAAAAGACATCCTAGAATACGGCATCGATAAGTTTAACCAAGAGTGCCGCGACAGTGTCTTTAAGTACAAAGATGTCTGGGAAAAGATGTTCCACCGCGTGGGTCGCTGGGCAGACTACGACAATACCTATGCAACCCTGGACGAGGGCTACATAGAAAGCGTCTGGTGGGTTTTTAAGAGCCTGTACGATAAACAGCTCGTTTATAAAGCTTTCCGCTCTAGCCCGTACTGTCCGCGCTGCGCAACGCCATTGTCTAATTTTGAGCTAAACCAGGGCTACCAAGACAATATTGAAGACCCCAGCCTATTTGTTAAGTTCAAATTAACAGATGAAGATGCTTATCTGTTAGCCTGGACAACCACTCCGTGGAGCTTGCCAGGCAATGCTGCCATTGCCGTCAAACCCGATGCCAAATACGTTTACGTAACCCTAAAAGATGATGATGGTAAGTCAGAAAACTTGATTCTAGCACGTGATCGCTTAGAGATTTTAAACTCCGAGGATTACCATATAAGCCGGGAAGTCCACGGACAGGATCTGGTAGGCAAAACTTATGAGCCTTTGTTCCGTCTAAAGCAGTATGAGCACGGCACACAAAAGTATATGTACAAGGTTTGGCCAGCTGATTTTGTCAGTATAGAGGACGGTTCCGGGGTGTTGCATGTAGCACCAGCTTTTGGCGAAGACGACTTGAGCCTTGGCGCAGAAAAGGTATTGGACGTATTGCACACAGTCGATGAAAACGGCCACATTGTTACCGATCAAAACTTACCCGAAGAATTCGCTGGCAAGTTTTTCAAGAGTGCCGACCGGCCAATCATAGAACACCTAACCAAGCAGGGCCTGGTTTACGCTGCCGAGACAATACGGCACACTTATCCGTTTTGTTGGCGCTGCGACACGCCGCTGCTTTACTACGCCACCGATTCGTGGCTGGTTAAAGTAACGGGGGTCAAAGATCAGCTGGTGGCCAATAATAAGCAGATTAATTGGACCCCAGCGCATATCAAGGAAGGGCGGTTTGGCAAGTGGCTGGAAAATGCCCGCGATTGGGCGATATCGCGCAACCGCTTTTGGGGCGCGCCGTTGCCTATCTGGGTGACGGATGACGGCGAAGTAGTCGTGATTGGCAGTGTACAGGAGCTAAAAGAGCGGGCAGTCGACCCATCTAAAGTCGGCGATCTACACCGACCATTTATTGATGATATAGAGATAAAAACAGATAGCGGCAAAATCGCCAAACGCATACCGGAAGTGTTTGACTGCTGGTTCGAGTCCGGCAGCATGCCCTACGCCCAAGACCATTACCCATTCAAGGATAAAGACCAATGGGAACAGCAATTTCCGGCCGATTTTATTGCTGAAGCCACAGATCAGACAAGAGGTTGGTTTTACACTTTACATGTACTAGCTACAGCCCTGTTTGATAAACCAGCCTTCCAAAACGTAATTTGTAGTGGCTGGATAATGGCTGCCGACGGCGAAAAGCTCAGTAAGCGCAAGAAAAACTACGCGCCAATGGACGATGTTTTTGACCAGTATGGCGTGGATAGCCTGCGCTTTTTCATGGCTTCCAGCCCACTTATGAACGGGGAAGACACCCGTTTTTCAGTCGACTTCTTGCGTGACGTGCAGCGCAAAATCTTTATGACCTACAACAACATGTTTAACTTCTACAAACTGTATGCCGACGTAGACAAATGGACACCTAAAAACCCGCTGGTGGAGCCTAAGAGCGATAATCTGTTAGATCAGTGGATGATTGCCCGGCTAAACGAAGTAATACAGCAGGTAACAGGGGCCATGGAAAGCTACAGGCTAGATAAAGCCACACGGCCAATTGGTGAGCTGCTAGACGACGCCTCTAACTGGTATGTTAGGCGCTCGCGCCGCCGTTTTTGGAAGAGCGAGGACGACTCTGATAAACAGATGGCCTACGAAACTCTGCACTATACCTTGCTGCGCATCAGCCAGCTGCTAGCTCCATTCTCGCCGTTCCTGGCCGACCGCAATTGGCGAGCACTAGTGCAGGGAACTGACTTGCCAGAATCCGTACACCTCAGCGATTGGCCATCTGTTAATAAGCCGGATACGGCTAGCCGTAAAATACTAGAGGAAATGAAGCACGTCCAAGATATCGTTAGAGAAGGTCTACGCCAAAGAGCAGAACACAGGATTAAGGTTCGTCAGCCACTACCTGGACTAACGTATACACACGTTCCAAAAAAGCAACTTTCAAGTGGTTTTGAGAATATAATCAAAGAAGAGGTCAATGTTAAAGCGATTAACCACAATACTGGTTTCTGGAAGGATAGTCGAGAAGTAGTATCCAATTTGCAAGTTGATGATACGTCTGTGACTCTTGATACTGAAATTACAGATGAACTGAGAGCCGAAGGTATTGCTCGGGACTTGGTAAGATTTATCCAGGCTGCACGCAAAAACGCTGATTTTAAGGTTGATGACCGCATAAAACTGTTAGTTGAATCTGATTCAACCGAAATAACAGAGGCCATGAAGCAGTTTAAGGAAGACATTTACACCGAAACACTGACGACTGGCGAGCTAACAGGGGAGGTCGAGTACACCGAAACCGTAAAAGTCGACGCCCAGCAGGTAACTATCAAAGTTAGCCGCAACCCTGGTAAATAATAGACAAAAACTCTAAAAAACAGTATAATATCATTCGTTCGAGATAGAGTCGCTTCTGCTCTACAGAGGCTTGTACCTGGAGGTGGGACATGAAAGGGAGTTCGGGGACACTCAGGCCAATAGTTGAGGAGCACCACCGGAGCTTTCACGACTATCTTGTGGTCCTGCCGGAGGTTCTGGCGGTCACTATTGCGGCTGTCATCCTCATTATGGTCATCGCGATCGTGATTACCTGCCTGTCGGGAAGGCGTGAACCACCCGAGTAGCCGACGGCCCGATCGGATCGGAAGAAGAACTACCGGAATCTCCGCCGGAGGCACTGAGTTTGGCCAGAACTAGCTAAAGTTGCTCCTGCTCAACAGGAGCTCGTACCGGGAGGTCTAAGGTGGTACCGGACGACATAATCCTCGTCCCATACGTCGTAGATGGCCCCACTAAGCAAAAGCTCGAGGAGGCGAGGGCTGAGCTTTCAAGGGGTCGTGTTTCGCCACATCGGCTGCCAGCCGATAGCCACTTGTTTATCTCGGTTAGATTGGGATTTCAGGTGGCGGGTCAGGGTGTTCCAGGCTGGCTTGGTAGCTCGGAGCTACCAACCACGATCTTCAACCTCAGCACCACATATGGCGAGCCATCCAAGTGGTCCCTCATCCTTCGAGCCACCATCTTGGTTGGGAGGCATGACGTCCGCGCGGCCTTTGCGGTGAATTACGACTCGAACACCCGTACAGGCAGCGTCGTAGAGCCAGAGAGGTTCGTTCATGAGTACGTGACCTACACGCCTGAGGGTATTTTCTTCTCGGGCAAGAAGTTGATGTAGGGCCATGTGCCAAAAAATCCAAACCGAGGGAGCGCCCGCAAATCCGACGCTCCCTCGGGAAAATAACCCTTTTTAGCCCACCCAGGGCTTTTTTTATTACTCATTCTTTATCTGACGGTCTAATTTCAGACGTCTGAGAGTTTTTGCATACTTTTGTCGGCACAAAAGTATGAAGGCAATACTTTACAGAGATACCCATCTCTGTTAGACTCTTATAGAAATTATGGCAGACAGATCAGTAAAACAAGCGGTCATTGCTACTGGTGGCAAACAGTACCTCGTTAAAGAAGGCGAGACTCTTTTGGTTGAGCTTCT
>JACRBB010000006.1 GCA_016234585.1 Candidatus Saccharimonadota bacterium | reverse complement strand
TCGGCTTTGTTTTTGACGACAGTTTAGACAGCAGCGACGGTGTCGCCCAATATGTGAAAACGTTAGGCAGTTGGCTCAGCGGACAAGGTCATGAAGTGAGATATCTTGTGGGCGAAACCAAAACCAAAGAGTGGTCCGGCGGCAAAGTTTATAGTTTAGCCCACAACCAAAAAGTAGTTTTTAACGGTAACAGACTGTCCATCCCCCTACCGGTAAAGCGTTCACGGATAAAACAAGTTTTAAATAGCGAAAATTTTGACGTACTTCACGTACAAACTCCCCATTCGCCTTTTATGGCCCAGAAAGTTATAAATGCCGCCAGTTCTTCGACGGCGGTGGTTGGAACTTTCCATATTATGCCTTCCGGTTGGATGACTGCCTGGGGTTCAAGGCTGCTTAGGTTGATGTACGGGCGCGGTCTTACCAGGTTTGATAAAGTCTATAGCGTAAGCGCTCCGGCAGCGAAATTTGCCAAGTCAGCGTTTGGGTTAGAAACAGACATACTTCCGAACGTAGTAGATATTGAACGTTTTAAAATACCGCAGACACCCAAACAGCCTAAAGCAACTAAAAGGATAGTTTTTTTGGGAAGGTTAGTGGAGCGGAAAGGTTCTTTGGAACTTTTAAAGGCCTACGCCGAGACCGATATGGACGCCGAGCTAGTTATTGCTGGGGACGGTCCGCTGAGAGGCAAACTGGAAACCTTCGTAGCAAGCCATAACCTAAAATCAAAGGTAAAATTTTTGGGCTTTATAGACGAACGTGATAAACCAAAGCTTTTAAACAGCGCTAGCATTGCTTGCTTTCCGTCACTTTATGGCGAGAGCTTTGGCATCGTACTAATTGAGGCCATGGCGGCTGGAGCGCGTGTAGTGCTTGGCGGCGATAACCCAGGCTATCGCAGCGTATTGGACAATAAGCCAGAACTTTTAGTCAACCCGAGAAATACTAAGGACTTCGCGGCAAAACTACAGCGGCTTTTATCTGATAGCAAACTGGGATCGGAGCTTCATCGTTGGCAGACCGAACGCGTGAAACACTATGATGTCAATCTGATAGGCAGCCAACTTATTGATGAGTATGCTGCCCTTCTTGCCAAGCGGCAAGATACCGGGCATAATTAACCCCATGGAATCACCTCGTAATTTCACCGTTAACATTACCAATCGGACCATAGTAAGAACTATTCTTTGGATAGCCGCTGCTATCGCCCTATACAAGATTATGGGGCAGACTAGCCACGTTCTGACGTTAATATTCTTCGCCTTTTTTCTAGCTCTAGCGCTTAACCCTGTTGTTAGTTGGGTTAGACGCAGATTGAAAATTGAGAGCCGAGCCAGAGCCACGGCAGTCTCGTACTTGATGGTCGTTGTGTTTTTGGGAGTGTTCTTCGCGCTGGTTATACCACCACTTGTTAGGCAAACCCAAGTATTCATTAAAGAAGTGCCCCAAACCGTTGCTAACTTTCAAAGCCAAGACAGCAGCTTGGCGCGAACTGTTGCTAAGTATCACCTTGATGAGCGCTTAACTGAAGGCGCTAAGTCTTTCGCGTCTAACTACAGCGATTTCGGCAGTACTATACTGGACACCGGTAAG
>JACRBB010000005.1 GCA_016234585.1 Candidatus Saccharimonadota bacterium | reverse complement strand
TGTTGGTGACAGAAGACATTATAGGAGCCCATCGGTAGTTATATCCGCGGAAGGTTTCTGCCCTGATATAACAGATGTAGTGCCACAAGATATTGCTGGTCCTCGTGTGTGGGACGTGGCATCCTTTGTGTTTCCGATAAATACGCGCAATAACCCGATTGCCCAGCGATATTTAATAATGCGAAATGCTTTGGGCAAACAGATTACCGCAAGCCCTAAACAACAGCTCTTTTTAAATCAGGTAGCGGAACAATTTGGAATGAGAAGAAGGAGTCCTCAGCTAAACAGAGAGGACCTGTACACGATCCACTCCATAATAGATTTACTGAGCAAACCAATGGATAGTGAAACGTAACCAAGGCCCTCAGTGAATTATATGAGATAATCGAGGCATGGATAACAAAAAGTCAGAAGTTTACGCCTTTATAGACAGTCAAAACCTTAACCTTGGTATACAAAACGCCGGCTGGAAACTAGATTGGTTAAAATTCCGTAAATATTTAGCGGACGAATACGGTGTCACCAAAGCCTTGATGTTCATCGGTTACGTCCCGGAATTTGAAGAAATGTACGAAAAACTGCACGAAAGCGGCTACGTGGTAGTGCTTAAGCAGACTTACGATATGACCCGTCCTCGTCCCGAAGAAAAGGCCGAAGCAGAAACAAACAACGCCAGCGAAAAAGAAGAAAAAAAGCCCATCAAAGGTAATATTGATGCCGACTTGGTGCTGTGGGTAATGAAAGAGATGAAAAACTACGACAAAGCCATCATTATCTCTGGCGATGGCGATTTTTACGGCCTGGTGGAGTATCTGCACGAACAAGGTAAATTGCTTAAAATACTTACCCCCAGCTGGAAATACTCCAGCCTCTTCAACCGTTTCGAAAAATATATCGACCGTATCGACCAACACCGTAAGGAACTCTCTTACAGAACCTACAAAAAATCTAAAAAATAACTTCTCGGGCGCACTTAGCAGGGAGTATAATTGAGTTATTAGGTAACAAAAGGGGATTGGTATGTTAGGGGATAAACAAGCAGTAGCCACGGTAGCGGTTAAAGATATGGATACGGCTAAAAAATTCTATGAAGGAACTTTAGGGCTCACCAAAGATAAAGAAGACCCGAGCGGCATTCTGTACAAGAGTGGCAGCTCCAGTGTTTTTGTTTACCCGTCAGAATTTGCCGGCACCAACAAAGCCACGGCTGTTAGTTGGGGAGTCGGTGATGACATAGGGTCAGTCGTGGAAGGCCTTAAGGCCAAAGGCGTAGTTTTTGAGCAGTACGATAATTTACCGGGAGTTACGCGAGAGGGCGATGTGCATGTTATGGGCGACCTTAAAGCCGCTTGGTTTAAAGACCCAGATGGCAACATCCTGAACATCGTCAACCAGATGTAGGGAGGACTAGCTGTCTAGTACAGTTAATCTGATCCTACGGGGGCTCAGGAACTCCTCGGGAAGTCTTAACGTTTCCATGTAGCTGGTGTCTGGCGGCGAGATATCGTCAAGTACGCCCAATGACACAGCAGATACCTCAATGTCAGCCTCTGTTATCGTGCCATCTTTTTCTCTAATAGCTCCTACAAAACCCCTCTCAATAGCTTTTTGCGTTCTACCGGTACAGATACCAATTTTAGTTCCATTTAAGCTCTCGGGAAAAAGGTCATCCAAGACCAAGTACTTGGCATACCGCAATATAAGTTCATCGTCGTTTGTGACACCTTTAAATATCTCTACCGGTATCGTACTTCTTACTGATCCGTCCAAGATAGCTTGTATGGCGCTAAGTTTTTCCTTCCTATCATGTTCAAGTCGGGCTTTTTCAGCAACATACGCCTCAATCACTTTTCCCTTAAATTCGCTAAACCCGTCAATAAACTTATATCTAATAATTGCCGCGGAAGGTCCTTTTTTGTGCTTTGATAAAAAATCCCAACTTTTTTGAGCAGGTGGTAATCCATTATTTGCAAACATAAATCTAACGCCATGGGATATATGGTCGTCTACGGACATGCTATACGTATCTGGCCAACCCGCTAACTCTAGAATTTTACGTAGTTGTAGTCCTCTATATCCGATAATATGCGATGACGGATTTTGTGGGCTTTCTTTCGACCGTGCGTTAATATCGACTTGTGTTGGTTTACGGCCAAGCTCTCTACCTATCCGAGAAACATAATTAACAAAATCATCAATACCCCATGTATCAAATAGCTTATTTTGCATTGTTCCGTGTGCATCAATTGCTATATAAAAGTTTGCCAGACTATCAAACAATCGGGGTTGAACCAGGTAGTCTTTATTGGGTCCGAGTCCGATTTTGTGAGCTCGACTAAGCACCATACCGTTTAGTACTTTATCTTCTAGCGCTATAATATTTAAAAGCCACTTGCCATAGACTATACACTCTTCTTTTGAAAGTCTTTTACTTCGTCGTTCGTTGTAGTGATTAGCAGGTAAATTATCTAGCTCATCAGTTAAAAGCAGTTCAGATAGCTCGTGAATGTCTGCAGGGTGGCCACCGATTTCTACGTGAGCATCAATGGCTTCTTGACCAAGCAAAAACCGCCCGGATATAACATCGAAGCCATATTCTGGCTGTCGAAAGTTTTGTTTTGGGGCATCTTCTTCGTTAACTGAACTCATATTAGTGTTAAATTATAACTTAGTTGTATCAACCGCAACAATATACTAATAAATGTCGATAGCTAAAACAAACACAGTCGTTCGTCCTTAAGATGGTTTGCTACAATGGTGACAATGCCAGAAGACATAAAGCCCGAGTTTCCTAAAAAATTCCTATGGGGCGCCAGCACCTCTGCCCACCAAGTGGAGGGGGGTAACCATAATCAGTGGACAGTTTGGGAGTTGGCCCATGCCTCCCAAATGGCTCAATCCGCTCAAAAACGCCTGGGGCATATGCCGGCATGGCCTGATATTAAAAAGCAAGCCCAAAACCCCGATAACTATGTAAGTGGCAAAGGTGTTGACCACTACCACCGTTACGAAGAAGATTTTGACTTAGCTAAAAATCTCAACCTTAAGGCGTTACGTTTCGGAGTTGAATGGTCGCGGATAGAACCCGAAGAGGGGCAGTGGAACGAAGAAGCCATTGAGCATTACCGTGAATATATAAAACAGCTAAAAAAACGCGGTATCGAACCGATGATGAACATCTGGCACACGACCATGCCCGTATGGTTTTGTGATAAGGGCGCATTTAAGTATCGCTCTAACTTAAAGTACTTCGAACGCTTTGTTAAAAAGCTTGCCGACGAGTACGCCAGCCAGCTTAAGTGGATTATTACCCTAAACGAGCCCAACGTTTATGCCACCTATGGCTATCTGGTAAGTGAGCCACTAAGCGGGCCATGGCCCCCTGGTGAAAAAAACGCCTTAAGTTTCGCGCGGGTTTACTGGAACCTGATTCATGCCCACAGACATGCCTATAAGATACTGAAAAGAGCTAACCCGTCCCTACAGGTGGGGTTGGCGTCGCAGTTGGCCAACATACAGGCCAAGCGCCCCCATAACGAACTGGATGAGCTAACCACTAAAACGATGCGTTACTTCTGGAACTGGTGGTTTTTACGCCGAGTCCGCCTGCAGATGGACTTTGTGGGCTTTAACTATTACTTCACCGATTACTACACGGAGCTAGGCAAACGGAAGGATCCCCAGCTGCCCCTGAGCGACATGGGTTGGTATATGGAGCCAGAGGGTCTATACCCTTTGCTGCTTAGCGTCTGGCGGCATTACAAGAAGATACCGATTATTATTACCGAAAACGGTGTGGCTGACGCTAAAGACGAATACCGACGCTGGTGGATAGAAGAGTCAATCGTGGCCATGGAGCGGGCCATTAGCGAAGGGGTAGACATCCGTGGTTACTTTTATTGGAGCCTGCTGGATAACTTTGAGTGGGCTAACGGCTGGTGGCCCAAGTTCGGCCTGATAGAAGTAGATCGGGAACACGGCATGAAACGCAAAACACGCGAGAGCGCCAAATGGTTTGCCGAAAAAATTAAAAAGCTCTCCTAGAAACCGCTCATCCTTGCTATTTTACGCTTTTTATGATAATATATCTACATGGAAAGACCACATCGACTTGAACCAAAATATGCCAGTAGACAAATAATAGCCAGCGTACTCGGCACCGCCGCACTTATAGGTGGGATCAAGGGCGTTAGCTACGTTATTGAAGGTCAGCCTCACTCACCAAAGCAAGAAAGAATAATTACTATTGGGCCATCTGCAGGTCCTGGTCTTGGTAATGGAAATCTGTTCCCAAGCCTGCCTGCTGCGGTCCAGGAAATATCTTCTAAGAATCCAGCCTTGGGCAGGGAAGATATCCGACAACGCTTAGCTGACGAAGTAGAAGCACAGCTTGACGATCTAGGTATACCCCGAGATGAATACAAATCTATTCAGCCTGGTGAAGATGTTCAGGTAGAAGTACCAGGTAGCTGGGGTGTAGGAACACCGAAAACAGAGACAAATCCTAAATCTGATTCCTAGGTTCTATTCGCTGGCTGGTGTAACTAGCGGCGAGCCAACCACTATATATTGTGCATTAGACCTAAAGTTAGGAAATCTGTGGAAAAGTGCCTACACACCGTAGGCTCTTTTTATACAAAAAGACTTGTCGTGGGTAACAGTGGGTAGTACTATTCTTGTCAGTGGGTAACAGTGGGTAGCCCAATCCGCCAGCCGGCGGAAGACTACTCACCAAAAAACAAAAACCACTAGCAGATTTCAAAAAACTATGGGAGATTACTTCGAAAGAAAGCTTGATGATAAGCGGCGGTTGACAATACCGGCCGAGCTTCGTCACGAGTTTACTAGCGGGGTAGTACTCACCCGAGGTTTTCAAAATTATCTGCACCTTTACCCTAAGTCCGTCTGGGACGAACAAGTAGAAGCGCAGCTGCAGGGCAACATCTTAGATGAAGCCACGGCTGACTTAAATGTTCGGTTCAGAATGGGCAAAACCGAAGGCGAGATAGACGGCAAACAAGGCCGTATCACTATCGAGCAGCACCTACTAGACTACGCCGGGATTACCCGTGACGTCGTGGCGGTGCGAGCGGGGCGCTATTGGCGTCTGCAGGCCAAGGGTTAAAGACTAATTGCAACTTAACAAATCGGCAAGAAAAACCTCTCGAGATCAGCTAATTGGCAGTCAGCCGGTGGCAAACCGGGGCACCACCGTTACCAAAACCCTTGTACATTCTATTTGTAACACCTCCCAAAACTCCACCTCACAAAAGTCTCTCTCACAAGAACTTTAAGAAGCTCATTAGTAAGAAATCCCATCCTAAAAAGTGGGACAAAAATTCGCACTTTTAAGCTTCAACTCACTCCATCATTCGATGGCGTAAACAAAAACAAAAAAACCGCAAAAACAAAAAGTTGGCTGCTGATTAGGTGACCTTGCAAAAACAAAAACAAGAAAAATATGTCAAAAATTCACCACGATTCACCCCATATACCCGTATTGCGGAGGGAAGTACTGCAGTACCTGAGCCCCCAGCTCGGCCAATCCTATTTGGATTTAACAGCCGGTTTTGGCGGGCATGCTGCAGCCGTCCTTGGCATCACGGATGCTCCTGGTAAATTAACGCTTGTTGACCGTGACAAGGAAGCCGTGAAGGCTCTTCGTAAGCGGTTCGCAGGGCAGGGCGTGCAGGTTATCCATAGCGACTACCTGTCGGCCAGCCAAGCGTTACGAAAACAGGGTAAAATATATGATTTGATTCTGGCGGATCTTGGCGTATCGTCACTGCACCTTGATGAGCCCAAGAGGGGTTTTGCGTTCAGCCTATCTGGTCCGCTGGATATGCGCATGGACACATCCCAAGAATTAAGTGCTGCCTCACTTGTAAATGAGTGGGATGAGGCAGAGCTTGCGGATGTGTTGAAGCGCTACGGCGAGGAGCCAAGGGCTGCCGTGATTGCCCGGGCGATTGTTGCTAAAAGGCCAATCGCCACTACCGAGCAACTGGCTGAAATTATCGCCAGACATGCTGGAAAATCGTTCAAGAGGCGTAAAGTCCATCCGGCAACCAAGGCCTTTCAGGCCATTAGAATCGCTGTGAACGACGAACTTGACCAGCTAAGGTTGAGCTTACCGCTGTGGGTGGATCTGCTAGCGCCCGGCGGAAGACTGGTAGTCATCAGCTTTCATAGTTTGGAAGACCGGATCGTCAAAAATTTCTTTGCTGACCATGCCGGTAAGTACTACACCTCTGAACTGACGGCCCTCACTAAAAAGCCGATCATGGGCGCCCAAGATGAAATAGTTTCCAATCCGCGAGCCCGTAGCGCCAAGCTGCGAGCCGTAGAAAAAATAAAAAAAGGAAAGGACAAAAAAGGTAAACTCAATGTCAATTGAGGTCCAAAATAAGTCCCGAGCGTACAAGGTCCAGGTTAGAGTTCTTTAAAAAGAGCTCTAGCTAAAAACCCGGATCTTTCGGGACGAAACGGTAGTACCGGTAGGTACGCTAAAACTGGTACTACCACCAAAAATCAGCACCTATGACGCCGATAAAAACCAAAAAAATAAAAAAGATGAACATTCAAAGAAAGGTAGACCTGTCCAGCACTTCGTTACAATGGCGATTGCCATTGTCCGCGTCATAGGTGCTGGCAAAAACAAAAACAAACAAATATGACATATTCAAGTTCAGTAAGCATGAGCCGTCGGGGTTACGCCCGCCGTAACCAAAACGGCGTGAGTTTCAGCAATACGGTTAAAACCCTTGGACCGGTTAGCAACACCATAATCCTAATAGTTCTGGCTTGTCTGATAGGACTGCTGTATCTAACCCAGGTAACTAAAACCAATAGCTACGGGTATACTATTAACAGTTTGCAAACACAGCAGTCGGAACTTCAGAGCCAGAAAGCTGACCTGGAAGTCGCGGCCGCTAGGCTACAATCTTTAGACCGCGTAGCGGCTAGTGACGTCGCCAAAAATCTGGTTTCGGTAGCTCCGTCGGGGACAATTAAGCAATAGATAATCGTAGAACTTTTAACATGACGCCGCGCGAATCAATAACGCCCCGCAGCGCGGGCACCTCCAACCGCCGCGTTCAGATTTGGTATGGCATCTTAATGATAGTTGTGGCTGTTTTTGTATTACGGCTTTTTTATTTACAGATAATCAAACACGACTATTATCAGAAGCAGGCCCTTAAAGACCAGCTAAAGGAATATTCTATTGCCGCGGAGCGCGGAGTTATCATGGCCCACGATAAGGGCGGGGTGGTACCGATAGTTTTAAATGAGAAACTCTACACGTTGTACGCCGACCCAACTTTTATTAAAGATGCAGATAGCAATGCGATTGCCTTGACAAAAATCACCAATGGTCAAGCTGGCAACTACGCCAAGCTGATGAAGACTAAAAATAGCCGTTATGTGGTGCTTGCCAAGCGGCTTACGGCTAGCCAAAAGAACGCTGTTACTGTTCTTAAACTCGCCGGTATTGGTGTCCAAGCCCAAGATTATCGTACCTATCCCCAGGGTTCGCTGGCCTCTCAATTACTGGGGTTTGTAAGCGACGACGGCAAGGGCACCTATGGCTTAGAGCAAGCCTTAAATAAAGAATTAACCGGTACGCCGGGCATGCTTAAAGCTATAACCGATGCCAGTGGCGTGCCGCTGGCGGCTAACCGTGATAACATACAGCTTTCTCCAAAGGACGGAGCCGATGTGACCTTGACGGTTGACGTAGCTATTCAAAAACAGCTCGAAGCCATCCTGAAACAAGGGCTAGATAAAGCTAAAAGCAGTTCCGGCAGCGCGGTCATTTTGGATCCTAACACCGGCGCCATAAAAGCTATGGCTAACTGGCCGACCTATGATCCCAGCCAATACTACAAAGTGGCTGACGCCAATCTGTTTAATAACGCCGCGGTTAGCTCACCGCTGGAAGTCGGCTCAGCCATGAAAGTACTGACTGCCGCGGCGGCTTTGGACCAAGGGGTCATTAAACCTGATACATCTTATTCTGACCCGGGCCATTGGTCGTTGGACGGACACGAGATAACCAACATTGAAGAAGACGGTGGCCCCGGCGCTCATAATATCGCTGAAATTTTAAACTTATCAATTAACACCGGAGCTACTTGGATGCTGATGCAGATGGGCGGCCAGACCGGAACGGTAACCAAAACCGCCCGTGATAAATGGCATGATTACATGGTTAACCACTATCAACTAGGCAAGTTAACAGGGGTAGAGCAGGGCTATGAATCAGGCGGCACGATACCCGATCCCGATAACGGCTACGCCTTGCAACTGACCTACGCCAACACCGCCTTTGGGCAGGCTATGACCGCCACGCCGCTGCAGATGGCGGCAGCGCTTGCCAGCGTGGTTAATGGTGGTACATATTATCGCCCGCATCTGGTTGATACATATACGGACTCCACGGGTAAAACGACGACCAAGAAGCCGGAGGTAGTACGCCAGGGCGTAGTTTCTACGGCCGTTAGCCGGCAAATGCAATCACTGATGGAATATGTGGTAACAAACCACCATTTGCAGCCGCCATTCACTGACAGTTATAGTGTTGGCGGTAAAACTGGCACCGCCCAAATTGCCAATCCTGCCGGCGGTTACTTTGCCGATAAGTATAACGGCACGTACTTGGGCTTTGTCGGCGGCGATAAACCGCAGTACGTGATTATGGTAAGGGTCAACCAGCCGGGTGTTGGTGGTTATGCCGGTACGGCGGCCGCCCAGCCGATATTTTCGGCGCTGGCCCACATGTTAATCGATAATTTCGGGGTGATTCCTAAAAGCTAATGATAAAAAATAGAAAGTGGTATAATTTCCTTCAGTGATTATGCTAAAACAGATAGGATCGGCTTTAAAGAATCATCCTGTTCGTACTCGGGAGATTCTCGTGAATTTGATTAAAACCAACCTGGTTGTGACTCGTTACTTAACAGTATCTGACGGGGTATCTAAGCTCTATCGGGAGCGCGACGCGTACAGGTCTTTTAGGGTCTAAGCGATGAGCAGTCGTCCTAGGCGTAGGTTATATGACTCTGGTTCCACGGACGTGGGGCGGGGCGGGGCTAAAAACTTGGCCAGGCGTCACAAACCCGATTATTGGATACTGATACTAACCTCGCTTCTCCTGGTTATTGGTTTAGTGGTTGTCTATTCCATCAGTCCCGGCCTGGCGGCCAGCCTGCATGTTAGCCAGGGCTATTTTATTACTAAGCAGTTAATTGACGTTGGTCTGGGACTGGGGATTTTCGCAGTTGCCGCCTACTTACCATCTAGCTGGTGGCAGCGTTCCGCTAAGTCGTTGGCGATTGCCGCTGTCGTAGGGTCACTCGTTGTGATGTTTACACCGATTGACGCTGTTTATCAAGCTCATCGTTGGATACGCCTGGGCGGCTTTTCTTTCCAGATAGCCGAACTTATCAAGTTAGCTCTTTTGGCTTATGTGGCCCGATTCTTAAGTGTGCAATGGCAGGCCGGCAAGATAGCTGATTTCAAGGAGACCTTCCAGCCGCTTCTAATACTACTGGTGGCCGTTGGTGTGATCGTTGCTAAGTTCCAGAGTGATTTGGGGTCCACGGGGGTCATGGTGGCCATGATTGTCCTGATGGCTTTCGCCGTTGGAGTACCACTTAAAAAAATCGCCATGATTAGCGGCTTGGTATTAATTTTACTGGTACTGGCTATCTCTAGCAGCTCTTATCGCCGCGAACGACTGGCAACGTTCCTCCATCCGCAAAGTAATTGCCAGGGGAACGGTTATCAGGCCTGCCAGGCGCTCATAGCGGTGGGTTCCGGAGGCGTTTTTGGGTTGGGGCTTGGTTATAGCGTC
>JACRBB010000035.1 GCA_016234585.1 Candidatus Saccharimonadota bacterium | reverse complement strand
GTTAAAGCCGGCCAAGATCCGCAAAAAGACAAAGCCTACGAAATCTTAAACACCAAACTTTAAAAAGTCATTTAGCCTGGCTTAAGCTTAGCCAGTCATGATAGTATCTAAGCGAGCAATAGTTAGTAATAACCCTTTGGTTTGATAAAGGGTAGGGAGGCGAGAGAGAAAAAGCGTGGCCAAAACAGCCAAGCAGACTAAGTTCATATTTGTAGCCGGCGGTGTCTTATCTGGTATCGGCATAGGCATCACTGCCGCCTCCATCGGCACCATCTTAAAGGCCCGCGGACTCAGCGTTAACATTCAAAAGTGCGACCCTTACCTTAACTTCGACGCCGGCACCCTTAACCCGGCCGAACACGGCGAATGTTTTGTGACCCGTGACGGGGCCGAAACAGATCTTGACCTTGGTCACTACGAACGGTTTTTAGATATTGAGCTGACCCAAAGCAGCAGCCTGATGAGCGGACGGGTTTTACGACAGGTAATCGATAGCGAGCGCAACGGCAAATACCTGGGCAAAACCATCCAAATCATCCCCCATGTCACCAACCTTATCCAGGAAAGTATAGTCGAGGCTGGCAAAGGCTTTGATGTCCATATTGTGGAAATCGGCGGCACAGTGGGTGACTACGAGTCGCTCAGTTTCATAGAAGCTATCCGCGAGCTGTCCATTAAGCTTGGTCCGCAAAACAGCCTGTTCGTGCACGTGGTTTACCTTCCGTATCTTGGCGCCAGTGGCGAGTTCAAAACCAAACCGGCCCAAAATGCTGTCCGCGAACTGCGCGGGCTTGGTATCGTACCCGATATTCTGGTGGCCCGCAGCGAGCTAAAACCGCCCCGGACGGTTTTGCCAAAATTGTCGATGTTCAGCGGTGTTGACCAAAAAGCTATCGTGCTGTTACCTAACGCGCCGAGTATTTACCAAGTACCGCTGACCATGGAAAACGCTCAGGTGGCTGATGTCATCGCCCGTCGGCTGGAACTTCGCACTCATCGGCCGGACTTGGCAGCCTGGAAACGGGTGGTCAAAAGTGCCTTGACTAATTATCGAAAAAAGGTCCGCATCGGCGTGATTGCCAAGTATCTGCATAACCAGGATACCTACATGTCGGTTTTTGAGGCACTTAGATCCGCCGGTTGGGCTTCCGAGGTCGGCGTGGAGATAGTGTGGGTGGATGCCGAAGCGTTGGAGAAGGACAAAAAAGAACATGAAGTCTTAAAGACTCTGGACGGCATCGTCGTGCCCGGCGGTTTTGGTTCGCGGGGTATCGAGGGTAAAATCATCGCCGCCACTTACGCCATGGACAACAAAGTGCCTTACCTGGGTCTGTGCTTGGGCCTTCAGGTCGGGCTTATAGCGGCCGGCCGCCGGGCCGGAATCAAAGACGCCAACTCCACGGAGTTCGCCCCCAAAACCGCCAACCCGGTTGTCAACACCATGGCCGAGCAAGTGGGCAAAGAAAATACCGGCGGCACCATGCGGCTTGGCGATTACCCCTGTAAACTGGTCCAAGGCACGATATCCCGCCGGGCTTACGGCCAAGAAAATATCATCGAACGCCATCGCCACCGTTACGAGGCCAACAATGATTATCGCGACCAATACGACAAGTGGGGCATAAAAATAAGTGGCAGCTCACCGGATGGCCAGTTGGTAGAGATGCTCGAAGCCGTCGGTCACCCGTACTTTGTCGCCACTCAAGCTCATCCCGAATTCAGGTCCCGGCCCGATCGTCCGCATCCGTTGTTTGTCGGGCTGATACGTTCGGTGATTACCCAAGGATCATCCCGCAAAAAGACCCGATAGATATAACGAGGTGTTATGCGCTGGGGTTGCAAAACGTTAACGCATAACCTAGCATAAGGCTATATGGACGATTCAAGGGTGGCCGGGCAAACACAGACGACTCCGTCGGTTGGGGCCAAGAAAGTCCTGCTTGTGGAGGACGACAACAATCTGACTAGTATTTACATGAGCCGGCTGGACGCCGAAGGCTTCATTGTCCGCCGAGTAGCCGATGGCGAGCAAGCTCTGGCTGCCGCCATAGAATTTCGTCCGGACCTGATACTGCTAGACGTGATGATGCCCGATTTAAGCGGTTTTGATGTGCTTAATATCTTGCGTAACACTCCCGAAACCTCGGCCACTAAAATTGTTATGTTGACGGCTCGTGGCCAGGACTCAGATAAACAACGGGCCCAGAAACTCGGTGCCGACGATTACCTCATAAAATCCCAGGTGGTCATAGCCGATGTTATCGGGCGGGTTAAGTATCACTTGGGCCTGGGTCAAAGCCCTCAATCAAAAAACACCGCTCAACCCGGTGTTTCCTGAAGTATCGCTAAAATTTATTCAACTACGACTTCGGTTCGAGGTACGCTGCGTCCGGAGAAACTCTTTACCCGGCGGGATACGAACTTAACAGTACCGTCATGGGCGGCATGGATAGTGAAGTTGCGTGACAAAAAAGTGCCTTGGCCGGCGCGTTTGTTCATACCGACTTGACGGATAATCACATCGCCGGTTTTGACTTTTTGGCCGCCAAACACCTTAACCCCAAGCCGTTGGCCGGGACTGTCGTGATTATTTTTGCTGGTACCGCCAGCTTTAACATGTGCCATAAATTGATTCCTTAACGTTTTACTAAAACTAACAACTGCCTAGCAACGGTTTGTCCTTCGCGGAAGTAGATTAACTCCGTTGGCTTTGCGGCCTTGAATTTAACAAGATTATAGCCCAAAGCGCTTATTCGGTCAATAAGGGGTAGGTGGGTCAGCTGGCCGCCGTTACTGCGCCAAGCCGGAACGGCCAGGCACACTGGAACGCCTGGTTTAAGTTGCGGCGCCAAGTTTTTTAAGAATTTTTCCAATATTGTGTTAACGTCGTTGACGATTTCTTTCAGTTTGTCGGGTTCGGGCAGGGAGCTTAACGGCCGGCCCAGATAAGTTTCGGCGGCTACGGCGTCAATATCTTTAGCCCATTTGTGAGCAGTAGCATCACCAGCTTCGACTTTGTACTCCATGATGTGCGGGTAGCGTGTTTTCAACCAATCCAGATTGGCTTTGGAGTACTCAACCATCCGGGGCTCCAAATCCGTCCCGAGCACGCTGTAACCCATAAGCAGGGCTTCTTGCAGGACTACTCCAGTGCCGCAAAACGGATCCAAGAAATGAGCTGGCCTGCTAGATTTTATGTCTGACTCCCAAGTACCCGGAGTCTTGTCCGGTTGTTTCATCTGCCCGGCGGCCAAGTTAACGATAATTTGGGCTAGTTTAGGCGGCAACATACCAATTCTGGCATCCCGCTTGGGGCGGGCTTGGTCCCGGGCGCCATAAGCTTCTATATCCTGGATGAACATCGTTTGGGCTAAAATTGTGTCTTTTTTGTTGGCAATCAGCAGTAGCTCCCAACCGCCACGTTTGATAAGCGAATTGTGGAGCACCTGGGCGCTATTAAGCGCAGTCTCTTTATTAGGGACGACCCGGACAGGCCGGCCGGTCTTTTTAATCAGGCTTTTGATTTTTAGATTTGTCTTATTGATAGTTTCTGATTTAACACCAAGTTCATAGGCGCTAATTCCCAGGGTAAATTTGCCCTCGGGCATATGGGCCAAATGCGGTGGTATATTTTTTAGAAGATACTTCTCAATCTCTGCCCAGTTACTTGTCGACAGATTGGCAAGAATTTTAGCGACCTTTATGGTGCCGCCAAGACGCGTAAAGTTTATATCGCCGGCCTCGACATCAAGCCTGGCAGCTTGGGTGCCCAGTGGTTCCAAGTGGTCGCTGCCGTACAGGCTTTCTAGCTCGGCTAGCCCCAAAGCCGGCTGCCGTCCCAAAATACAAATGCTTTTGGCGTTAAAATTACTCACAACCTTAGTATAACGGTATAATGTTTCAGTAACCATTATTGCCTATGAGTGAAAAAAAGAAAGACCGCTGGAGACTAATACTAACCACAGTCACGCTAATAGCGTTAGGTTTATTGATATATGGCCTGCGTGAGGAAATTGGCGGGGTAATATCCAACCTGGGCAAGGTTAATGCTTACGCGCTGTTGTTTCTTCTGCCGATAGAGGCGCTTAACTATGACGCCTACGCCCGTATGTATCGCAGTTTTTTCGCGATACTGTCAGAAAAGGTCCACTACTGGCCGATGTACAAGCTAACCTTAGAGCTTAACTTCGTTAATCATATCTTGCCCAGCGGCGGAGTCAGCGGTATCTCCTACTTTAATATCCGGATGCGCTCAGAAGGCGTCAGTGGCGCCAAGTCGGCGCTTTCACAGGTAGTAAAGCTGTTTTTGCTGTTCGTAAGTTTTCAACCGCTCCTGATTCTGGGGATATTATTCTTAGCCGTCCGCGGTCACGCCAACAATCTGGTGTTGGTCGTGGCCACCTCGCTGATTACATTATTAATTGTCGGCACGTTGCTAAGCATCTATATCATCGAAAGCCGCAGCCGCATAAATACTTTCTTACTTAGCTTGACCCGCATGCTTAACCATGTTGTCCACTTTTTTAGGCCCAGCCGACCCGAAACCATCAACTTATCCAAAGCCCGGGACACCTTTGATGAACTGCATGATAACTACAAAGTCATAAAAAAAGATTGGCGCTCACTAAAAAACCCGTTTTTATACATGACAATCGCCAACATCACCGAGGTCGCCGCGGTGTATGTGGTCTATATTGCCTTTGGGCAATTCGTAAACGTCGGGGCGGTAATTCTGGCTTACGCGGTCGCCAATTTCGCCGGCCTAATATCCGTACTACCCGCTGGGATTGGTATCTACGAGGCGCTTATGACGGGTGTGTTGGCGGCCACCGGTATCCCGGTCGAACTTAGTATTCCGGTTACCATAATGTACCGCTTACTTAATATGACCACCCAGCTGCTACCGGGCTATTATTTTTACCAGCGGGCGGTTCATGATGGCTTGGGCAATAAAGCTAAGCTGACTTAAAGAGTACTGCTTATGCACGATCTTGTACTGACGCCCACCGATTTCGTAGCCTTTTTAAATCAGACCTTAGAGTACGCCTACCCACAGGTGACGATTGAGGGAGAACTGTCTAATTTTAAAATCGCTAAAAACCGCTGGGTATATTTTGACCTTAAAGACGAGCTATCCAGCGTTTCCTTCTTTGGCGTGGTGACGTCGCTGCCGGGGCCCCTAGAAGACGGCCTAAAAGTTCGGGTAGTTGGCGCGCCGCGGTTGCACCAACGGTTTGGTTTTTCCATAAACTTTAGTTCAATAACACCTGTGGGCGAGGGAGCGCTAAAAAAAGCTGCCGATTTGCTACGCCAAAAGTTGCAGCTTGAGGGACTATTTGCGCCGGAAAGAAAGCGCCTCTTGCCAGAACTTCCTAATCTCATCGGCCTGGTTACGGCGGCGAATTCAGCAGCCCGAGCCGATTTTATGAAAATTCTAAACGAACGCTGGGGCGGGGTAGAGGTTTTACTAATAGACACGTTGGTCCAGGGCGACCAAGCTCCGGCTCAGCTGGTGACAGCTATCGAGCAGTTTAATTCTTTGCCCAAAATGCCCGAGGTCCTTGTGATAACCCGTGGCGGTGGTAGCGCCGATGATCTGGCGGCGTTTGATGATGAGCGGGTAGTGCGGGCCGTGTCCGCTAGCCGGGTGCCAACGTTGATAGCCATCGGCCATGAAACAGATGAAAGTTTGGCGGAGCTAGCCGCCGACAAACGAGCCAGTACGCCCAGCAATGCGGCGGCCAGCTTAACACCAGACCGCAAAG
>JACRBB010000004.1 GCA_016234585.1 Candidatus Saccharimonadota bacterium | reverse complement strand
TCTTCAGGTAAAGAAACATTCGTTAAACACATAGTTAATGATAATCCGGCTGATCTTATAGAAGATTTAGGCTGGGAGGATAAAACAGTTGTTGCGTCTAATGACAGCCTGGAACTAATTGATGGTCACTTGGGCGAGACGAGAGACCAGGTCCTTGATGGAATACCTAGTCTTTTGGCTAATAACGATGTAGTTCTAATAAAATGGCAGCATGTTGATTCAGGCGCTAGGCGACCACAACGTCTGAAAGAGGTAATACCCGATGCGAAACACAGAATCATAGAGTTAAAAGTTAGTATGGGTGAGCTGGTCCTTAGACTGCCCAGAAAACATTGGTGGCATGACCTAGGCAGGGAAAGGAACCACCTAAACGGGGAACTTGAGATGTTAGCAGCAAGCCTAGATGCCCTACCTGACTTCGATAGAACAGTAGTAGACAGTAGCTCAACTAGCTACAGGGTAACTACGTAAACTACACCCAAAAACTCCTCTAAAGCAGAGGAGTTTTTAGTTTAGCTTGTTATACTTCTGCAATGACAACTTTCTATATCTGTAGACACGGTGAGTCCGAGAGTAATAAAAACGGCAGGTTAATGGGCTGGCTAGACAGTCCATTAACAGATGAAGGCGTTAAAAACGCTGAATCATCGGCCAACAAGTTAGCAGGTGTAGCTTTTGATAAAATCGTCTCAAGCGACTTGGGCAGGGCATTTACAACTGCCTATATAATCTCCAGAAAATTTAACTACACCAGTGAGATAGAAAGGTATAAGGGCCTACGCGAGGTTGCCTACGGCGACATAGCCAACATGCCATATTCTGCATATCCGGAATTATCGCCAGAAGAAAACGCCAAATATGCACCGCCAAATGGTGAATCTTTAGAGCAAATGGAAGCCAGGGCAGTTAAATGCATAATGGACATTGCCAACCAAAACCCAGACAAAACCATCTTAATAGTCACGCACGACGGAGTTATAAACGCTGTTAAATCCGTATTTAAAAAGCAAAACATAGGCACAACAGATCAAGACCCTCACAACCCCCACGACTTCGTCGCCAAGTTCGCCATGGACAATGACCAGATTAACTCCTTTAAAGAAGTTAAATAAGCAGACGCAACTTAAATCGTACCAAATTCACGATAGTCTAAACCTTGAGACATCATATGGGCGTTCAAAAATACTTTGCTGACAGGGTTATTGATGTCATCCAGTTTATTATCCAAAACGAGTCCAGAAGCTATAATAAATTGAGTAATTACAGCTTCTCGCTCTTCCGGTAAGCACCAATCATCCCAAAATTGCGCACCAAATTTCTCAATATAAAAAGCTATTAATGAATCTGGACTACTTCGCCTAACAAGTAGAGGATCCATGTCTATCATAACTATTTTTTCTTCACCAGATTCGTCCGGTGTAACTTTAAACATATCGGCCCTAATTGTCTCGGATGATAACATCAATCCACCTGAACCATTAAATAAGCCGGGCAGGTTCCTTGCTAATTCAATCTTAGATTCAGTACTAGCTTCCATAACTGGCCTATTATCGGCTAAGTACTCACTTACAATTACAATCGGATAATCACTTTTTGCCCCATCTTCTTCATGTATTGTTATTGCTGATCGTACAGAAGCTATGCCAGCTTGAGCTAGTATAGTCTGCATGGTTTGCCATGTATCCTCAAAGCTCATGCCACTATCTTCTATATACGATATGGCCTCAGGTGAGAAGCTCCTTGTAACGAATTGTTTTCCATCAGGCTCTTCAACTAACTGCAATAGCGTCTCGCGTCCTGGACTTAACACTTCAACAGGTTCAGATTGTCGTATTCTGTTACGCGCAACTTCGTAGAGTTGATCTCTTAGATGTTGAGCGGAGGGTTGGCTTGGTTCGAAGCTTTTCATGTTTGCAGATACCTTACTTTCATATATCAGGTTTTGCAAGCACAGGCTTTTTCCGAAGTTAAGTTCGGGCATCTACCTTACCCTGATTAGATGTTGTTAACCAAAATAAGTGTGCTTGGCTGGCTAAAGATGTTTGACGAGTAAGTTAGCCAGTGGCTAACTCATGAGGAGTTCTTTAGCCAAACTTATTTTTAACAAGCAGCTACTCACGGCAAGGTAGCAGTCCGAGAGCTTTTGCATACTTTTGGCGGTACAAAAGTATGGGTAGATTTGCTTCTTTGGAAAAGAAGAGTTATTTAACTACTTTAGTAGCGTCTAACACTGCCTTAAAAGCAGCCGGCTGATTAACAGCTAGCTCGGCTAAAATCTTGCGATCCAAACTAATATTGGCCTTTTTAAGGCTATTTATAAACAAGCTATAAGTAGTTCCGTGCTGCCGGGCAGCTGCATTAATACGGGCATTCCATAACTGCCGGAAGGTTCGCTTTTTATTACGGCGGTCACGGTAGGCAAACTGCAAGCTGCGGGTAACGGCCTGTTTGCCGCGCTTAACGCTAGAGCGGTGACTCTTTTGCATGCCTTTGGTGGCTTGGCGGATCTTTTGGTGCTTCTTATGAGAGGCAACGCCTCGTTTAACTCGCATACCTTTAAGCTCCCAGCTGTCTTTTTATGCTTTTAACTTGTTTGCCGCTTAAAGATTCCATGCCCGCGAAGTTGCGCTTTCTGCTGGCGCTTTTCTTCTCTAAAAAGTGGCCACCGGTAGCGTGACGGCGCATAACCTTGCCGGTCTTAGTAATGGTTAGGCGCTTTTTGGCGCCGCTATGTGTCTTGATCTTGGGCATTATTACTTCTTTCTTACGACAAAATTGAGTTGCCGGCCGGCAAACTGGGGTGGTTGGTCTACTGCGATGTCTTCACCCAGTAGCTCTGTAACACGTTCGGCCAGCTTAAAGCCCAATTCCTTATGAGCTAATTCTCGTCCCCGATAGATTACCGTAATTTTCACTTTATGTCCAGCCTCCAAGAAGCCGGTGACCTTACGTAATTTGACGTCTAGGTCATGATCACCGATTTTTAGGCCAATGCGCATCTGCTTAACATCCAACGGTTTGGAGTTCTTGCGGTTCTTTTGGGCCTGCTTGGTGCGCTGGTAATTATACTTGCCCCAGTCGACAATTTTGGCTACCGGGGGTGAGGCGTCAGCGGATATTTCCACCAAATCTTTGCCTTCGGCCTCGGCGGCCCGCAGGGCTTCTTCGCGGCTGATAACGCCCAGCTGCCGACCATCTTCGCCTATTACGCGTAGCTCACTGGCTCTGATGGCCTGGTTGATTCTAGGGTCTTTGCTACTTATTGCTGCGTTCTCACCATTTAGGCCCATCATAACAGATACGAATGGATTGTTCAATTACGAAGTATAGATTTTTAGGCAGTTTAATTTTGTGGCTGGTGGCGGTACTGAAGAGCTTCCGAGATGTGTTCGGGTTCGATTGTGACTGAACTGGCTAGGTCGGCAATGGTCCGGGCCACTTTCACAGACCTAACATAAGCCCGGGCTGAAATGCCCAATTTGGCCGCCGCGGCGTCCAGTAACTCCTTGGCTGGCTGGCTTAAGTTGGCGATTTCGCGGATTTCTTTATTAGTCATGGAGTTGTTAAATCGGGTGGAACCGAAGCGCTGGCGTTGTAGCTCGTAGGCTTTTAGTACACGGCCGCGGATGGCTTCGGTTTCGCTGACCTTGGAGCGTTTTTCCAGCAGACGTTTATGGTCAACGTCGTGTACCGGCAGATGCAAATCGATGCGATCCAAAATAGGGCCGGACACTTTCTTTTGATACTTGGCGATAGCGCTGGCCGAACAAACGCAGGTTTTGGACGTGCCCCAGTAACCGCAGGGGCAGGGGTTTTGGGTAGCTACCAGGATGAACTGGGCCGGGTAGGTGGCTGAATCTTTGACCCGGGCGATGGTGACATCGCCGTCTTCCAGGGGTTGGCGCAGGGCTTCCAGGGCGCTGTGGCTGAACTCTGGCAGCTCGTCCAAAAACAAAACACCCCTGTGGGCTAACGACGCCTCACCGGGTTTAGGCTTGGTGCCGCCGCCAACCAGGGCTGTGGTGCTGGCGGTATGGTGCGGCGTCCTAAAGGGGCGGGAAGTCATAATCCGGGTCGCTCCGCCGCTGGCTAGGCTATGCAGATGGGTTACTTCCAGCACTTCTTCGTGGCTCAAATCTGGCAGGATGCCGCACATGGCCCGGGCCAACATGGTTTTACCGGTTCCGGGCGGTCCGTGCAACAAGATGTTATGGTGCCCGGCGGCGGCGATCTCTAGGGCCCGCTTGGCAATCGGCTGGCCGGTGACTTCCGAAAAATCAATCGTTTCATTTTTAGGCTGGGCTTTGGTTAGCCTGCCACGGCCACTGCTGAGCTGTTTAAGCTTCAAAGTGTCGGATAAGTCCAAATATACGTCGCGCAAGCTGTCAGCGGCCTTCAGGCTGAGCCCAGGTATCAGTAAGGTTTGGTCTAAGTTGGCTTTGGGGACATAAAACGAGTTGAAGCCAAGCTTTTTAGCGTCAAGCAGCCGGCCAATCAAGCCGCGTACGGCGTTTAGCGAACCGTCCAGACTCAGTTCACCCAAAAACAGGTACTGCTGCGCCTGGTCGGCTTTAATCTGTTTGCTTTGATTTAAAACGGCTACGGCCATGGCTAGGTCCAGGCTGGTAGAGTCTTTAGGTATGTCGGCTGGCGACAGGTTAAGGGTGACTCGTTTTTTGGGAAAGGGAATGGAGCAGTTGGCAAAGCTGGCTCTAAGTCGTTCTTTGGCCTCATCTACAGCTTTGCTGGCGTAGCCGATGATAATAACGGCTGGTAAACCGTTGGTTATGTGGCACTCTACATCCACCAAAGTCCCGTCAGCTCCGGCATAATCGACGATGCTTTTCACCGAGTTGGTCATCTTAAAGGGCATTATTACACCAAAGAATCTAAAAATTAATTGCTCATGCTTGCATTTAGGTTAAAAAGCAAGATACTAAAAGGATAATTTAAGAGGTTAATTTGATGTCTAGACAGAATGAACTCTCAGGTCATGTAGCTTTAGTCACTGGTGCTAATAGAGGTATCGGCCAAACAATTGCACTAGAACTCCAGAGGGCAGGCGCACAAGTAGTGGGAACGGCTACAGATACTAGAGGGGCTGAGGATATTACTACAATGCTCAATGTTACTGCCTCACTTATGGAGGGTTATCAAGAAGGTTTGGGGTTAAAGCTTGACCTTAGAGAACGCGATACTTTTCCTGATCGGCTTAAAGAAATTGAGACCTGGGCTGGCAAGCCTGTATCTTTACTTGTTAACAATGCAGGTATTACAAGGGACGGACTGGTCTTACGCATGGAGCCCGATCAGTTTGACGAGGTAATATCTGTAGATTTAGCTGGTCCATTTGAGCTGACTAGACTTGTTCTGCGGGGAATGAGAAGAGTTAAATCTGGCCGAGTAATTACAATAGGTTCCGTAGCGGGCCTAAAAGGTAACGCCGGCCAAGCAAACTATGCTGCAGCAAAAGCTGGTCTGGTAGCTGCAAACCAAACAATGGTTCAAGAGTTTGCCGGTCGGCCAGTAACCTTTAATGTAGTTGCACCAGGCTATATAGAAACTGATATGACCAGAGGGTTGCCCCAAGAAGTAAAAGATACTTTTGTAGCCCACACTCCTGCTAGACGAGCAGGCACACCACAAGACGTGGCAAATTTGGTTAGATTTTTAGCATCGGAAGACGCCAGCTTTATTAATGGCGAAGTGATACGAGTTGACGGCGGTTTGGGTGTATAGACAAACTCCACGCTAATTACAAAATAGGCAAGAGCATGAGAGTTACTTTTTTGGAATAATTTTGGACGTAATAAAGCAAAACGTCCCGCGTTTTTGCGGGACGTTTCGTAAAGTTTTGTTGGGTTTTGGGGTTTGTTAGCTAGTTTTTGTTTATCAAGCTTTTTGGGTGGTACAACGGCTTGCGAGAAACCGTTGTACCCTTGTTTTTTTGTTTTTGAGCACTTTTTTTATTCAAGTGCTAAACCCATCTTATAAAGTAGTGTTTATAGTGTCAACACGTTTGTGCTAAAAAGCTGTGCATAACTTTTAGCATTAGCAATGCCTAGACCGGCTTTGGGCAGCCATATGGCTCATGATTGGCAGGCCTTGCTTGGCTTTTTGGTCATTTATCAATATCTAAAACCTACTAAGCAGGCAGATTCAGCAATGCGATAATCCCCAGACTGCCCGTGGGCAGGGGCGGCAGGCTTTATATGACCCAAAGCCGCTATTTTGGTTGCTTAATGCCATGTTTCTTAAAATCTCCACATTGTGCGTAGTATTAAGTCCAATGTTCGCCAGTCAAAATATATTTTAAGCCGCGGGCATAAGCGGGCTGGGCTGGTGGCAAGCAAACCCGCTGTGCTGCTGACTTACTAAAAACCTAAACAAAACCAAACTCAGGCCTTATTTTTGTATGCAGCAAAAATCGGCCCGCGGTTATTGGCAACTGAAAAATCAAAATAATCAAAATATGGTACTCAAAAACAATGCCCTAAAACCGCCAAAACAAGCCGCCGCTAAACAGCTTTTCACGACCTGATTTGGTGTACTTTGAGTTTAAAAATCAAGCCGTGAAAAGTAGTCAAATTTAACGCTCAAAAGGCGAACATAGAGAATATAAGCTACATAATTTACAACATATCTATAACAACAAACTGTTCGTATTATGTACCACATAACACTATAACTGTGTAAAAAACATAACTATTTATCTTGACGTAAAGAGTATTTTTTGCTAGCATTAAAACCAGTAAGCGAAAAACAAAAACTTACTAAAAATACATCTCGTGTGAGGCGGGATTGGATAACGCTCGAACTTCGCGAAAGCGGGGCAAGAGCGGTCAGTCACAGCCAAAGGCGGTAAGCGCTAAATAGTAATTACTTTAAGAGCGCATTTACCGCCTAGGCTTCATGTTCTACAATACGGGCGTGAACATACGCCAAAAACACATCTTACTGCCGGTCGTTACCACGACTGGTAGTTTTTTGTCGATGATAATCCTGGCTATGACCACCAGCCCGATAGAGAAAGTTACTTACGCCGTTCTGTTTTTTTGCCTGGCGATGGTCTTTTTAGTTAGCCTTGGCTATCTGTTAATCGGCTTGCATCAGGGCCGGGTGAGCCCAAAGAACCGCTACCGGATATTTATTTTGAGCTTCTTGATACTGGTGGGGCTGATGCTGCTTAGCTCTCAGGCTTTGAACTGGGTAGATGGGGTGGTACTTGCCTTGATTGGTTGCGGCCTATGGTTTTACAGTGGTCGTAGGCCTCTTTAAAGGCTCAAAAACCGGGCTAACGTGGCGTCAAGGTTTTGAAGTATAATAAAAGCATGAGCACAGGTAATACTGAATTAACACCTCAATTCGAGGTTCCGCTGCCTCCGGCAGGCGGGGAGACATCCCAAGACCAGGGGATGGAACGGCCCGCGCCTCACGAGACCCAGCGGCCAAGCCCACAGCCCAAGCAGACTACCACGCTGCCTGTAGAGCCGCCTGTGATTCCGGCCACCCCGCCACCCGCGGCCCCTGTAGCTGATGATGATGCCAAACAGCCAATAGCCAGCGCTACCCGGGATTTGCATGCCGACGAAACCGACCTGATAGAGAAAGAATGGGTAGACCGGGCCAAACAAATCGTGGCTACTACCCAAGACGACCCTTATAAGCAGAAGAACGAAATCAGTAAGGCTAAGGCCGACTACATCCAAAAACGGTTTAATAAAACTATTAAGGTAGACGACGCGGCGGTTTCATGAGCCTGTTAATAGTGCTAGTAAGTTTTTTGGTCCTGGTTCTGGCGGGCTGCGGCTTTGGCTACGTTTACGTGCGCCGACTTTATAGGGAGCAGAAGAACTATGAACGGGGTTTGAAGATGGTCCCGTTGCTTATCCATCTGCCGCCTCCCAGCGATGACACCGATGCCGGCGGCCGTGATAAGCGTGACGTAGTAGATGAAAATATTTCCCGGGCCGAGGTGCTATATAACATCATGGCTAGTACCTTCCAGAAGGGTTTTAAGCCCAAGTTTTACGGGCAGAGACATATAGCTTTGGAGATTTTGGCCAATAAGGGCACGGTGCATTTTTACGCCGCGGTCCCTATAAATCTGGTAGACGTTGTTAAGCAGGCAGTGGTCAGCGCTTATCCGTCGGCCAGCTTGGAAGAGGTAGCCGAACACAATATTTTTAGCCCGGTAGGCCGGATTAGTGGTACCCTGGGCGGCGAGCTGACCCTTAAGGAGCATTATTCCTACCCCATAGCTACCTATCACGACCTAAAGCGCGACACCATGCAGGCGCTGCTTAGCTCTTTGTCCACCCTAGATAAAGACGATGGCGCCGGTATCCAAATACTACTTAGGCCGGCCGACAGCGGTTGGCGGCGGATGGCGACCGGTGAAGCCTCTAAAAAACGCAAGGGCGGCAAGTCCAAACCCAAGGGTTTCGAGGCTGGTTTTTGGTGGATAGGCCAGGTCTTCGGAGCCTTGGCTAAGCCGCCAGAGAACAGAGGCGACGGCCACAAAGAGGGCGAAGTGGAGCACAAGACTTCCTCGCTCGATGAGTCAATCAGCCAGGCAATAGAAGATAAGACCAAACACCCCGGCTACGAGGTGATGATAAGGGTAGTGACTTCGTCTAACGTTGCCCAAAAAGCTCAGACCATCTTGAATAACATCGTGGCCAGCTTCGCGCTTTATGACGCCCCGGGCAGCAATGGCTTTAAGTTCGTGCCGGCCCGCGATATCGATAGTTTTGTGACAGCCTATATACTGCGGTTTTTCCCGCAGGAAAACACCCACAATATCTTGAATTCGGTAGAAATCGCCACTATTTTTCACTTTCCGGACGCCAGCGGTATCCCGACCTCGCAGCTGGAGCGCCAGAGTTCTAAGCAGGTGGATGGGCCGCGCAACCTGCCGGAAGAGGGACTATTACTGGGCTACAACATGTTCCGCGGCGCCAAGAAGGCCATCCGTCTGGCTAACAGCGACCGTCAACGCCACATGTACGTGGTTGGACAGACCGGTACTGGTAAGTCGACCTTTTTAGAGAACCTGGCGTTGCAGGACATGCTGGAAGGCCGCGGCTTTGCCTTTGTTGACCCGCATGGCGATACCGCCGAAAAATTACTGGCCATGGTCCCCAAAGAACGCACCGAGGATGTCATTTACTTCTGCCCGGCCGACATGGATTATCCTTTGGGGCTGAACATGTTCGAGTACCACACGCCCGACCAAAAAGACTTTTTGATCCAGGAAGCCATCGGTATGCTTTATAAGCTTTACGACCCGCAGCATCAAGGCATCATCGGTCCTAGATATGAACACCTTTTTAGAAATGCCGCTCTGACTATCATGGCCGACCCGGCTGGCGGCAGTTTTGTGGATATGCCCAAACTGTTCCGCGATACCCAGTTCGTGGAGCAGAAGCTGAAGTACGTGACCGACCAGAACGTCATAGAATTCTGGCGCAAGGAAATGCCCCAGGCCCAGCGCAGCAATGACTTTGGCGAAGTGGTCAGCTGGTTCGTTAGCAAATTTGGAGCCTTCTTAAGCAACGAGATGATGCGCAACATCATCGGTCAGACCAAGAGCGCCTTCAATCTTAGAAACGTCATGGATGACGGCAAAATATTGTTGGTTAACCTGAGCCGCGGCCGGACAGGGGATCTTAACTCCAAGCTGCTGGGCATGATTTTTGTAATGAAGTTCGAGGCGGCCGCCATGAGCCGCGCCGATGTTCCCGAAGATTATCGCCGAGATTTTTGTCTATACGTTGATGAGTTCCAAAACTTCTCTACCGATTCCTTTGCCGATATTCTTAGCCAGGCCCGTAAATATCATCTTAACCTGATTGTCGCCAACCAGTTTACCACCCAGCTGTCAGAGGAAATCCGCGACGCTGTCTTTGGTAACGTGGGCTCGGTGGTCACTTTCAGGGTCGGTACCAACGACTCGGAATTTTTGGCCAAGCAGTACGCGCCGGTATTTGATACCGATGATTTGCAATTTTTGCCCAACTTTAACACCGCTGTTAGGATGATGATTGGCGGTGTGCCAGTCCAGCCGTTTTCCATGGCTACTATCCCGCAGCTGGGGCACCCTAATCCACAACTGGCCGAGGCTTTGAAGCAACTGTCCTCGGCTAAATACGGCCGGCCTAAGGCCACGGTGGCCGATGAGATATTTAAGCGGCTAGAAACTCATGCTGCGGCTCCTGCCGTCCCCCCACGTCCCGCAGGTGGTGGTTTTAGCAGCGGTTTTCCAGCGCCAGTTCCAGCCGTGCCGACAGCTAGGGCCAGCACCGGCCCACTTAACCCCACGGCTCCAAAAGCCCAGCAGTCTTTCCTGGACGAATGGCTGGCAAAACGCAAGGCCAACCTGCCGGCCGGTTCTTCTGCTGCTCCGGCTGCTCCACAGTCTTTATTAGCCAGCCGCCCGGTATCCCCTCCTCGGCCTGTTGCTGAGCGGCCGACAATTGAAGAGAGTGGGTTAGCTATGCCTTTAACGCCTCCAAAGGCCGCTATAACTCCTCAGTCATCCGATAAAGAAGGTGAATTTAAGATAAGTAGAGGCGATGACGCCGATTCCCAAGACAGCGAAGTCCAAACAGTCCGTATTGATAAAGACGGCAACTTAACCTACTAGATCTACTTTGGATAGCCAAAGTAGCAAAGCCACCGGGCTGCGTTTTTTCTTGATTGACTTGCTTTTGTCATAGCCACAACTGGCTCGAGAACTCACCCCAGTTTACCGGGGCTCAAACAGCTCTCGCCTTAGTTAGTTGTAACTCTGAACGCACAGTCATCAGGAAAAAGCCGATGCCCGGACCCCCCAGCTGCAGCGATTGCAGCAAGTTTCGGACATCTGTCGAGCCCTGATTAGATGTTGTTTAAAAGAGGCGGCCTTGGGTGCGAGAGCTGTTTGACGAGTAAATCATCCAGCGGATGATTTAGGAGGAGTTCTCGAGCAAGCCTGTTTTAAAGCAATCAGCTACTCACGGTGAGGCTGCAGTCCGAGAGCTTTTGCATACATTTCTACCCCAAGCTTGATTATCAAGCTTGGGGACCCCGTTTTGGCGGAACAAAAGTATGGATAGATTTGATTCTTCGTTCAAAGAATAGGATCTATTGGTGGTGGTGGCCGCGACGCGAGATGTTCCAAAGTAGTTCGATGAGCCAGCCGACCACGAAGCCGCCAGCCAGCAACATCAAATATATAAGGAAGTTGTAATCGTAGCCGTAGTGCTTGGATATCCAATAATAGACGGAGGTGCCAAGTAGGGCCACTAAACCGCCACCGAACAGACCGGACGTCCGGCCGACAGTCTTGGAAACGCCTTCGCTGACGCTGTTGATCACTGGCTGGTGCACCAACCGGCTAAACTTCCGCCCGACAGGCGATAGCTGCTGTCTCACACGGTTCATAGTCCGGGTGTAAGCCATTTCTTTAAGCTCTTTGTTAACGAACGAATCTTTCGGAGCGTGGGTTTCATCCTGCTGCTTAGCTTCGGCCCGGGTCTTATCGGACTCTATGGCCGCTTTTTCGGCGTTGTGGCGGATTTGTTCGATGTCTTCTTCAAGATTATGCTTATGCTCTGATTTGTGCCTCTGAGGGGCTTTCTCGTGAGTCTCCTGAGCGGTTTCCGGAGAAACGGAATAGCTTTCGTGATTTTCGTGTTGGTCTTTCAAAGTTTCGGCCATTTTAAACTCCTCCCGAGCTGTAGCTTGATCGTACGATGGCCAGCTCGCGGGCCATTATCCGGCTGCGGGCAAACAGATAACCGGCTACCACGGCCACTATGCCGCCGATGGTTGCCGATGTCCCGGGGCCGGTGTTGGGCAGGCTGGTAGCACCGGTTGAGATGCTTTTGACCAGTGGGCAACTGACGCTCATAGATATCTGGTTGCCGTAGATATTGGTTATCGTACAGTCATAGTCCGTTGATACGTTGGAGGGGCGGTTGGTGGTCGGGATAACATCTTTAACTTTGACGGTCACGGTCTTGACGCTCTGGCTGTTAGGACCGATGACGTCCGATACCCAGTTAAGATTGTTTTTATCGTCGAGGGTTATGCCTTGGCGGCTTAGCTCATTGCGGTCAACGATGTCGGCGTAATTAAGAGTGTCGCCAAAGTAATCTTGGCCGATGTAACTGACGTAGGAGGTGTTGGTAATGTTTTTGGTGATGAGTTTGAACTGCAAGACGTCACCTGATTTTACTTTTTTGCCATTCATATCCTGGCCGTCTTTGGTAACGCTTTTTGATTGGACTACCCGGGCATCTTCGGCAATCTTTACCGCCACGGGGCAGACAGTAGTGTCGGCCGTTTTGTCGTTAAGTTGCATAGTGGCGACAACTTTTATAGTGTGACTGCCGGGGTTAAGGCCTTTGAAGGTCTTTTCGTGGATCAAGTCGCCGGTATTATCGGTCGTCGTTGGGGAAGAGTCCAAAGTGTATTTGTAGGCCGTTACTTTACCGCCGTTGGTCAGGTAGGTCTGGGTTTTCACGGTAACGTCGCGGCTGGAACCACCGGGAACAGTGCTGGAAGCCACACAGTAACCGGTAGGAGCTGGGTGGGGACACTCCGGCGTGGCCGGTTTGGTGTAATCACAAGAAGGTTTGGGCTTCGGCGGAATAATAGGTGTGGACGGCGGAGTCACGACCGTAACGCACAGTCCGGACTCTGAAGTAGTACCGCCCTGGGCAGAGACGATTTTTGCCTGGTTGCAGATATGGGTTCCCGCGGGTGTACCGGCTTTTACCCGTACGGTTATATTTTCTGAATAGAAGGCATAGCCCATAGTCGGCCGTTGTTCGATAATAAGCATCTGCCCATCATGGGAGATTCCAGCCAGGGAAGCGATTTCCAGGTTATTATCCAACTGGTCGGTCACAGCGACGTTAGTGGCTAAAGAGTTTTGTACGGTGTTGCCATAGTCGATCTCATAAGTCAGGGTATCGCCGGCGTAAACCGCGTTACCAACCAACTTAGAACTGCTATTGATATATTTTTTATTAACGGCTAGAACCGGTTGTGGTGGTTGTTGCTTAGGCGGAGTGTATAAGTAACTGCCCTTAAACGTCAGGTTGCCGCAGCTTTTAAGAATCCAAAAATCCCTGCCTTCGATGTTGGTGCCGTGCCAAGCGGTATAGGTGCTGTTTTGGCCGGCAGCATCCCAGCTGCTTAATTTTCTTTGCCAAACAGTGGTGCCGTTGGCGTCGATGGCGTGGTTGCCGCTACCGGCAGCTAGGTCCGCGGTGGACTGCAATCGGCCGATGCTCCAAAAGTCGTTAGCTTCGGCGGCGCTGATTGTTACCTCTGGAGCCCCTACGATGTCGGTACAACGCACACCAAAGCGGGCAAAGATATCTTTTATATGATTGGTATTGGCGTTACAGGCGTTAACTACGGTTGAGCGGCCGGTAATGCCACTTAATATGTCGTTAGGCGAAGCAGCCAAAGAGTTTTGCGCCGGGTAGAATACCGCCATCAGCTGTACCCCGAAGCCTAAAACTAAGAATATAAAACCTAGGCGTCTCATTTGAGCGTCCTGTCTCAGACGTTTGGCATAAAAAGACACGTCACTCAGCAGGCTGGGGTTGAAGGGAAGATTAGTCAGCAGTTTTTTGAATTTCATAAAAACTATTCGATTTTTAATAACTATGTACAAAGTCATTTAACCATGAAGATTATTATTAACAAAAATTTATTACCACTTTGGGCCGCCAAAATAGATAATTACTTGTTTTTCGGCCAAAAGGCGGACAGGTTTGAAAAAGAAGAAGTTTATTACTTTTACTTCTTAAAACCATCAATCTTTATAACGTAAAAAGGTTGTTTGAAGGGTGGTGTTAGGCTATAATATAAACAGATAGAAAAACAGAGGGAACACCTAAAAAGAGGTTTATTTTTTAGTGAGTAAAGAACAAAAAGCCAGCACTTATGACGCCAGCCAGATCCAAGTTCTGGAAGGTCTTGACCCAGTACGCAAACGTCCCGGGATGTACATCGGCAGCACCGGTGTTGAGGGGTTGCATCATTTAGTCTGGGAGCTTATAGATAACGGCATAGACGAAGCCCTGGGCGGTTTTGCCACCGAAGTATCGGTGGAAATGCTGGAAGATGGCGCTATAACTGTACGCGATAACGGCCGCGGGATTCCAACCGACAAACACGCCAAAACTGGCAAAAGCGGTGTAGAAACGGCTTTGACCATCCTGCACGCCGGCGGTAAGTTTGGCGGCGGCGGTTATAAGGTTTCTGGCGGTCTGCACGGCGTTGGTGTCAGCGTGGTGAATGCCTTATCTTCCAAACTGGTGGTCAACGTCTTTCAAAAAGGCAATGCTTACCGCCAGGAATATGCCCTGGGTGTTCCAAAGACGTCTCTAGAGATTGTTGGTAAAAGCGATAAAACCGGTACAGAGATAACCTTTTATCCGGATGCCGGTATCTTTGAAACCGTAGACTTTAATTACGACACCATTCTGGGCCGTTTAAGGCACCAAGCATACCTTACCAAGGGCGTAAGGACTTCAATAAAAGACGTAGCCAGCGGCAAGGCTTATGCCTTTTATTTTGAGGGCGGCATACAGTCATATGTGCGTCATTTAAACAACAGTAAAGAAGTTGTAGACGAAGATATTTTTTACATCGATAAACAAATTAAAGACTCCGTTGTTGAAATAGCACTACAATATAACGACTCCTTTTCCGAAACTGTCATGGCTTTTGCCAACAACGTCCATAACCCAGACGGCGGTATGCATCTGACCGGTTTTAGGACGGCACTTACCAGGGTTATCAACGACTACGCCCGCAAGAACGGCCTTATAAAAGACAAAGAAGAAAACCTCTCCGGTGAGGACTGCCGTGAGGGTCTGACAGCAGTTATTTTAGTGAAACTGCCCGATCCTCAGTTTGAAGGCCAGACCAAGAACAAGCTCGGCAACCCGGAGGTAAGGGGTTACGTAGAACAAGTTATGGGCGAGTGGTTCAACTACTATCTGGAAGAACACCCCCAAGTGGCCCGTAAGATCGTTAATAAGGGACTTTTGGCGGCCCGAGCTAGAAAAGCCGCCCGGGCGGCTCGCGATAATATCATTAGAAAAGGTGTGCTGGAAGGCTCTGGCTTACCGGGTAAGTTGGCCGACTGTTCTAGCCGCAACCCTGCCGACTCAGAGCTCTACATCGTTGAGGGCGACTCCGCTGGGGGCTCGGCCAAAGGCGGCCGTGACAGCAAGACCCAGGCCATTCTACCCCTAAGGGGCAAGGTTTTGAACGTTGAACGGGCCCGTCTGGACAGGATGCTTGGTAATAACGAAATCGTAACTCTTATCAAGGCCCTGGGCGTAGGCATAGACGAACAATTCAGTATGGAAGGCTTACGCTACCACCGGATTATCATCATGACTGACGCCGACGTGGACGGCAGCCACATTAGTACTCTGCTACTAACCTTTTTCTTCCGTTTCATGAAGCCGATAATTGATGGCGGATACCTATATTTGGCCAAACCGCCGCTATTTGAGCTGGTAAAATCCGGCCGTAAATCAAGCGTCTTTATCTACGACGAAGATGAACTGGAGAAAGTCATCAGTGATACTATCGAAAATCGCAAAAAAGAAGGGCTAAAGGTTGATAGTAGCGAAGACCGGGTCAAACAGGCTGGCTTTATGGAGCAAAAGCGCTACAAAGGTCTTGGTGAAATGGACGCCACCCAGCTGTTTGAAACGACCATGAACCCGGAGCAACGCGTCCTGGTACAAGTAAGGGTAGATGATGCCGAAAAGGCCGATGCCATATTTAACAAACTTATGGGTACAGAGGTAGAGCTGCGTAAGAACTTTATTCAGACTCATGCCAAATTTGTGAAAGATTTAGATATTTAGTATGGACAACGAAGAAAATAATAAAACTGAAGATATGTTGAGCCCAGACGTTGGGCCACTGGAGCATGTCCCAACAGAGGACAGCGAAGTCCTAGATGCCAAGCACTCCAGGGTAGTCGAACTGCGTAAAGTAGAGAACGTCATGGAGGACAGTTACCTCCGTTATTCTATGAGCGTTATCGTGGCCCGGGCCTTGCCGGATGTCCGTGATGGCTTAAAACCGGTCCACCGCCGAATCCTTTATGTCATGGACAAAATGGGTATCCGGCCTACCGGCAAGACGGTAAAGAGCGCCCAGATAGTTGGTGAAGTAATGGGTAAGTATCACCCTCACGGCGATAGCGCCATCTACGACTCGATGGTGCGCATGGCTCAGCCGTGGTCACTGCGTTACATGTTGGTTAACGGCCAGGGTAACTTTGGCTCGATGGACGGTGACCCACCGGCCGCTTATCGTTACACCGAAGCAAAGATGGCTAATCACGCCGAGGCTATGCTGGCGGATATAGATAAAGAAACCGTGGATTTTCGCGATAACTACGACGGAACCCGCCAAGAACCCTCGGTTTTGCCGGCCAAATTACCCAACCTACTGTTAAATGGGCAGATTGGTATAGCCGTCGGTATGGCTACCAATATTCCACCGCATAACATTACCGAAGTTATTGACGCCACCGTCCAGCTCATCGATAAACCAGATTCAACCCTGGATGAACTGTTAGAGTTCGTGAAGGGTCCGGACTTTCCAACCGGCGGCATTATTTATGGTAAAGAATCTATCAGGACAGCTCTGGCCACCGGAAAAGGCGGCGTGGTAGTCCGGGGTGTGGCTTCGGCCGAGGAAAGCAAAAAGGGTAACCAGCAAATTATCATTTCGGAAATCCCTTATGGCGTGAACAAAGCCGGACTTTTGGAGAAAATAGCCGATTTATACAAGGAAAAGAAAATCTCCGGCATCCGCGACCTTCGGGACGAGACGGCCCGTGGCGAAGTCAGAATCGTAATCGACCTTAAAAAAGACGCTTATCCCAAGAAGTTACTGAATCAGCTATATAAGCTCACACCTTTGCAGCAGACCTTCCACTACAACATGCTGGCGTTGGTCGACGGCATCCAGCCGAGGGTCCTGGGTCTTCAGGACATCTTAAACGAGTACATCAAACACCGCCAAACGGTAGTACGCCGCCGCACTGAGTTTGAACTTAGAAAAGCCAAAGACCGGGCCCACATCCTTGAAGGCCTCAAGATCGCCCTCGACCATATAGACGAAGTTATTAAGACTATCCGAGCCAGCCAGACGTCGGAAGAGGCCCAAGAAAATCTGATTAAGAAGTTCAAACTATCCGTCATCCAGGCTCAGGCCATTCTGGCCATGCAGCTGCGCCGTCTGACGGGTTTGGAGCGCAAAGAAATCGAAGACGAGCTAGCCAGCCTGGTAAAACTTATAGGCGAGCTGGAGTCCATCTTGGCCGATGAGAAGAAAATCTTAAAAATCATTAAGACCGAACTGTTGGAAATGAAGAAGCAGTTTGGTGATGAACGTCGTACTAAAGTAGTACCCAGCGAGCTGGGTAAATTGAGCGATGAAGATCTAGTTCCTGACGAACAAGTTGTTGTTACTCTAACATCAGCAAACTACATAAAACGCAGCTCCATAGCCGAATATAAGAAGCAAGGTCGAGGCGGCAAGGGTAGACGAGGAATGGCTACTCGCGAGGAAGATGTTATTGAACATGTTGTTAATGCTTCAACACATGACTTCCTTTTGTTCTTCACTAACAAGGGCAGAGTCTTCAGGCTCAAGACCTACGAGGTACCGGCTGTGGGTATGAACGCCAAAGGTGTGGCCATAGTCAATCTGCTGCAGCTACAGCCCGAAGAAAGTGTTAGCTCGGTTATAAACGTCAGCAAGCCCAGCAGTGAGCCTTCGCGACCATCCGCTACTGCGGATGATGGTGGAGCCACGCGAAGATCTACTGCCGGGAAGGGCACGGCCGAAGGCGGCAACCTCCTGATGTGTACTACCAGGGGCGTGGTCAAGAAAACGCCGTTCGAGCAGTATAAGAACGTCCGTCTGTCAGGCTTGATTGCCATCAAGCTAGATGACGGTGACGAACTTAAATGGATCCGCATGACTACTGGTGAAAACGAAGTGATTATATCGACATCACAGGGCCAAGCCATAAGATTCCATGAAAGAGACGCCCGGCCGATGGGCCGGGCCTCACGCGGTGTCCGTGGTATCAGGCTGCGTGCCGGCGACCAGGTTATTGGCATGGATATAGTCGAGGCCAACACTTCACTATTCGTAATCAGCCAATACGGCTACGGCAAACGCACTAAGGTCAAGCAGTTTACGGCCCACGCTCGCGGCGGTGTCGGTATCCGCTCGGCGGTGGTTAACACCAAGACCGGTAAGCTGATGGGTGTTAAGGCATTGGTGGGTGATGACCAAGAGGTTATTATTATCTCCATCCAAGGCCAGACTATCCGGTTAGGTCTAAAAGACATCCCTGAGCTTGGCAGAGCCACCCAGGGCGTGAGAATAATGCGCTTAAATGACGGTGACAGTGTTGCTTCACTGGCTCTTGTCGAAAAAGTAGATGAATCCGAAGAAGAATTAGAAGACCAGGCCGATAATCCCGAAACCAAAAAACCTGCCAAAAAAACACAGACTTAATCTTATTTCTGGCGAATGTTGTTGTAAGTTTTAACATAAGCTTCTTAAGTCAGAATGTTGGATTTAAAAACTATTCCACAAGGTGTTGACACCTTTATAGTTGGTAAGCTATGATGTTACGAGCTTTTGGAGTTCTCTTTTTAAAGTGTTTCCAAGTGATGAGACACCGGTAGAAAGTAACAGATCAGTTCGGACGAACGGGTCAAGCTCTAAAAAAGCGTTCATTGAAAACTGAATAGTGCAAATCAACGTCAGTTTTGTCGGTTTTATATAAAAACCGATGTTTTGTTTTGATCAGTATAAAGATCAGAATCTTTTTTGAAGAGTTTGATCCTGGCTCAGGATGAACCTTGTGTCGAAAGACACGGCAATTATTAATACGGCGCACGCCGCAAGCGTAATTGTTTATAGGCTTATCTTGGCCAATCAGCTTTCATTTTTTGAAGAGTTTGATCCTGGCTCAGGATGAACGCTGGCGGCGTGCCTAATACATGCAAGTCGAGCGGTAAGGTTCTCACTCTGTATTTAACTAGTTTGAATATGGTGTGAGAATACACGAGCGGCGGACGGCTGAGTAACGCGCAGGAACGTACCCCGAAGTGAGGGATAAGCACCAGAAATGGTGTCTAATACCGCATATTCTCTATTGAGCAAAGCATTTATGCGCTTTGGGAGCGGCCTGCGTACGATTAGCTTGTTGGTGAGGTAAAAGCTCACCAAGGCGACGATCGTTAACTGGTCTGAGAGGATGATCAGTCAGACTGGAACTGAGACACGGTCCAGACTCCTACGGGAGGCAGCAGTAGGGAATCTTCC
>JACRBB010000034.1 GCA_016234585.1 Candidatus Saccharimonadota bacterium | reverse complement strand
GTGGAAAAACTCTTTGATAAGTCCTTGGCGGGAGAGGTGCAAATTAACAATCAGACAAACAGTTTGTTTAAAAGCCATTTATGGCAAAAAGCAAACTAGATAGTCATGGGTCTTTAAGACCGCTTTGAGCAAGCAATTGCTCGCGGATTAAACCCATACACCGACTACTTACATATATCGAACTGGTTCGCTTGTAATTGTCCGTTAGTGGACGAGACATTGTGGTGATGAATATTATCGTCGCTAGAATGTCCCGTCTGCTGTAGCTTGGCTTAGGCCTAGCTAGGCGGCGATAGGAGCGGCACCAGTTTCGATCGGCTGGTGCCGTAACCTTCTCGTCCTCGATCGCATTGGAGGTAAAGCAAATGAAGCGCAAGTTGCGCTACGCTCTGCCCCCGACCATCGCGGTCGGGGCGTTGCTGGCTCTCACTGGTTCCGCGCTTGGCGCGACCACTCACCAGCAGACCCAGCAGTCTGGGCACTACCAGCGGTTCTACCCCACCGGGCTTCCGCTGAGCTCGCCTTCGGCGGCTACCGCCGCCGTCGTGCAGTACGCCCAGATCAACCAGATCTACGGCCAGGTCATCGCGACCCAGACCGGAGCGGCCAGCTTCAACCCCAGCGACTACACGGCCGCGGGTTGGGGTCAGGTTTCGGCCTCGACCCTCAACACGGCCCTGTCCAACAGCGGCAGCATCGTCTCGTACCGCGACGCCTCGAGCGTCGGGGTCAAGACGGTCAGGATCCGCAACAAGCAGACCGGCGTCCTGGTGGACGTCATGGTGCGCTGTGGCAACCCTCGGCTTCGGTCGGGTGTCGTCCAGCGCGTGGCCAAGGTCAAGATCCTGAAGGTCATGAGCGTGTACGTGAACAAGAAGTTCAGCGTCACGCGCAGCGTCACTTGCCCCTCGGGCAACGTGGCGACCGGCAAGGTGACGGGTACCGTCACCGGCTGGGTGAAGTTCCGGGTTCACGGCTGGGCCAGGACGGCCAAGCTGTACTACAAGCAGCAGGTCAACCTGAAGGCCACGTTCGCGCTCAAGCTCACATGCTCCGGCAACGTGCCGCCCAACGTGCCGACTCCGGTCCAGGTGCCGGGCAGCTCGACGGTCATCGTCCAGCAGACGACGATCGTCAACGTGTGCTCCGGTGACACCACCAACGTCAACACCGGCGTGGGTGTTCAGCAGGGCAACTGCTCCTCGACCACGGTCGTGGTGCCGCCTCCGGCTCCGCCGGTGGTCACTCCGCCTCCGCCCCCTCCGCCGGTCAACCACAAGCCGACCGGCGAGATCGCAGCACCGAAGCACCTGTACGTCAACAGCCGTGACGGGAAGGTCTGCGTCGACAACGTCAGCGACCCCGACGGCGACCAGGTCTCCGTGACCTTCTCGGTCTCCGCCGGTTCGACCTACGGCAGCGTGTTCACCCAGCCGGGTGGCGCGATCTGCCAGTCCATCCAGGCCCCAAGCGACCCTCAGCAGGACACCGCGACGGCCGTCCTCGATGACGGCAGGGGCGGAACGGTCACGCTGAGCGACAACTTCCCGGTCATCTCCGACCAGTTCTAGGTCGACCCGGGAACAGCAAGTAGTCGGTGGTTCGCGCTGAGCCTAATTCCTTGCGGAATTAATTGCTCGCAATGAACAGACCACCCCCTTCGGGGGGTGGTCACACCTACAACCTTAAAGGCAATATGACTATCTAGTTTGTATCTCAATCAATTAAGTAAAGGAGACAATAATATGTCACGATTATTCAAGATCGCTACTGCCGTAGCCGTTGCCCCAGCTCTTATATTTGCTGGCAACGCTGCTGCTACTGTTCAAAGTTCTGTTGAAGGCGGTGATATTTACCGCGTTAAGAACGTAACAAAGAATGTAGACTTTACAGATCCAGCTTCTGCTGACGCTTGTAATGTTTTACAGTACAAAGTTCGAATCCATAACCCTGGTCCTACTGAAGTATTAAATAACGTTACCGTACAGGCTGCATTTCAAACTGCTGCCTTAACGAAGAACGTTTCTATCGTAACTGTGCGAGCTTCTAACGCTAGCCCATCAAACACTTCTGATACAGCGACTGTTAACTTGTCGTCTGTTCAAGGTTTGAGTTACGTTAGTGGTAGCACGGAACTACTTGATGCTAACGGCAACGTCATTAAAGCTTTGCCCGATGGTGTCACCCAGGGCGGTGTAAGTATCGGTAACGTTGGTGTTTCTATCAACGAGAAGCGATTTGTACAGTTTAAGGAGAAGGTTAATTGTCCTACTCCTCCAGTAACACCTCCAGCTACCCCTCCGGTAACACCTCCTGCCACACCTGTTACTCCTGTAGTTCAAGGTAAAACCACAGAGCTGCCAAACACTGGTCCTGGCGATGTTCTTGGAATATTTGCTGGTGCTAGCGTCTTAGGCGCTGCTGGCCACTACGGTATGGCTGTTCGACGTTCTCGCCGAGATTCTTAAAAAGACGGTTTAGTTTTAACCGCTTGTTGTACCTATGATAGTTAGGCTACGCCCTAATTCCTGTGGATAAGCATTTGCTTTAAAGCAGTAATTATGCTAGCCTAACTCATAGGACAACAGAGTAGTAGTGACTGACCGCTCTCTTTCTAAATCAATTCGGTAAAGCAAAGAACCCTTGCTGGCTTTTTATAAGTAAAAGCCCATATGGCGAGGGTTTTTTGGTACCAAAAAACCTCAGTTGTGCTACAATCCTATCTGTTATTGGCCCCATCGTCTAACGGCTAGAGACATCCCGACAAGTCGGGACAATAGGAGTTCAATACTTTACAATTGACGTATGTTTTGGGTGTATATTTTAGAGTTATCAAATGGTAAACATTACATTGGCCAAACAAATAACTTAGTAAGTCGTTTAAAGAGGCACCAGACAGGCCAAAGCCAATATACTAGAGCGTATCTACCAATTCGGCTACGCTATAGTGAAATCCATAGAACTCGAGCTCTAGCGGTTCAGCGTGAGAGGTATCTAAAATCGCTCAAGAACAAAAGTATGCTCAATCAGATTATTGCTTCTGATGGTGGCCCCATCGTCTAACGGCTAGGACACCGGGTTTTCATCCCGGCAACAGGGGTTCGATTCCCCTTGGGGTCACCATCAGAGTTAATAATTACAAATATAGAAAGCAAAGCGACGGATTCTCCTTGGGATTACCAAAAGAATGCCCGGGCTTTAAGGTTCGGGTTTTTTGTGCTCCCTGACCCTAGTATTTAAGCTATCTTTTTGCCATACTTACTACCAGAAAAAGAGGTGGGCTAGTTGAATAAAAAAAACGTCCGGGATATTGACTTGAAAGGCAAACGCGTTTTAATGCGCGCCGACTATAATGTCCCGGTAAAAGACGGGGTTATCAGCGATGACTATCGCATCAAGCAGTCTTTGCCGACTATCCAGTATATTTTAGAACAAGAAGGAACCAGCCTGGTTATTACCTCTCACCTTGGGCGGCCTGACGGCAAGGTAGACCAAGGTTTCAGCCTGGCGCCGGTAGCTAAAAGACTTGCCGAGCTGCTTGCCAAGCCGGTAACTTTTGCTGGTGATTGTGTTGGCGAGCAGGCAAAAAAGGCTGCAGAACAGCTGAAGCCTGGCGGTATTTTGCTACTAGAAAATGTCCGCTTTCACCCTGAAGAAGAAAAAAACGACTCAGAATTCGCCAAAGCCATAGTTGCCGCTACCGGCGCCAAGGTTTTTGTGCAGGATGGGTTTGGGGTGGTGCACCGCGCCCATGCCACAACGGACGCTATTACTAAACTGCTGCCATCGGTAGCCGGACTGCTTCTTTTGAAAGAAGTAGAAACTATAACCAAGGCCATGGAACAACCCGAACACCCGTTGGTTGCGGTTGTGGGTGGGGCTAAAATCAGCGACAAAATTGACATATTAAGGCGGTTGATCGCTATAGCCGATTGTGTGGCGGTGGTTGGCGCTATGGCCAACAACTTTTTGAAAGCCGAGGATGTGAATATCGGCAAAAGTATTTACGAGCCGGAAGTTCTAGATACGACCCGGGATATCCTTGAAACCGCTCGAAAGACAGAAGCCAGCCGCCAGTTTAACTTTTTAGTTCCGGTGGACGCTGTGGTTTCTAAAGCTATGGACGGATCCGCCACAACCCGCGAGGTGGACCTAACCAGCCACTCGCTATCCGATATCGAAGCCTATCCTAAAATACCGCCGCCGTCGGCTTACACAGTTGCTCCGGACGAGCTGATTTTGGATATTGGCCCGATAACCGCCGCCTATATCGGCGGGGCCATAAAAGCTTCCAAGACGGTTATTTGGAATGGTACTTGTGGTGTAACCGAGACAAAAGGTATAGCTGGGGCACATGACCCGTTTGCCCATGGCACCAGGATAGTGGTTGACGCAATGATAGGTGCTAGCCGCCATCACCAAGGGCCGTTCACGCTGGTTGGCGGCGGCGATACGGTGGGATACGTGGAGGCCCAGGGGTTGGTGGGCGATTTTAGCCACGTTTCCACAGGTGGCGGGGCGAGCTTGGACTTGATGAGCGGCAAAGCTCTACCAGGTGTCGAAGCTTTGGCAGACAAAGAAGCTTAGAACAGGTGATGACCCCAATGATTTGGTGTACAATAAGCGTAAGCGAATAAATTATGCGGAAAATTCTAGTGGTGGGCAATTGGAAAATGCACCTGAATACCAGTCAGGCTAGCTTGTTGGTACATCGTTTACAGGAACGTATCGCTATACGGCGTGACGTGGAAGTGGTGCTAGCGCCCAGCATGCTAGTTCTTCAACCATTAAGCGTCCAGATTGACCGCCGGAAGTTCAGATTAGCCGCCCAAAACGCCTATTTTAGGGACGAGGGAGCCTTTACCGGCGAGGTCAGCTTTACGATGCTAAGGGACTTGGTACATTACGTGATTGTTGGCCACAGCGAACGCCGCCATATATTTTCTGAAGATTTAGACATGATCCGTGACAAAGTCGCGGCCAGCGTGCGTAACGAAATCACACCCATATTGTGTGTTGGCGAAACCAAGCGCGAACGTTCAGACGGCGAAACCAAACAGGTGCTACACGACCAGCTGATGACAGCCTTGCACAACCTAACATCGCGAGAGGTTGGCCAGATGGTTATTGCTTACGAGCCGGTATGGGCAATCGGTACAGGAGACGTTGCTAAACCGGATCAGATTGAAGAAATTATCGATTATATCCGTGGTTACATTAGGGATGTTTTTGGCCCGAAGGCCTCGAAAGAACTTCGCATTTTGTATGGAGGTAGCGTGACGCCGGAAGTCATACATGGTTTTTTGGACGTGCCAGGTGTGGATGGTTTTTTGGTAGGTGGAGCAAGTCTTAATTATTATAGTTTCGCTAATATTGTAGACGCGGCCTATAAATGGCAGCGAGAGAAAGGGGAAGTTTAAAAATGGACGATAGAATATTTGACGTTAGCAAACCGAACAGGTCAGCGCCCAGCGCCACAAGTAAACCGATTATAGTGGGGCATCACCCGATTATGAACGATCCGATGGTAACCGGTCGGGATAATGAGCCCGCCCAAACTCCGGCTGTGCCCCAGCCTTTTGCTCCCGCGGCTAGTGAACCGGAAGCGACCCCCACCATGTCCCATACTTTTCCTTCGGTACCCGATAATCCGGAGCCCTTACCACCTGTTGACGGAGGCATAGGAAGCCCTGTGGACAGCCTGGCTATCAGTCCGGAACCGTCACCAACCGGCATGACAGGAGGGGGAGACCAGCAGTTCATCCGCCCCGATAAGACGGAAGAAACCCACCATAGCCAGCATAATTGGTCACCACCCACCCACCCCTCAGTCACACCAGCGCCTATCAGTCATCATCCTCGCGGCAGCAAAAAGACCATGATGCTGATCGTACTGGTTCTGGTTGCGTTAGTAGGAGCTTATCTGGCGGTTGACGCCGGATTAATCGGTAAGAATATCAACCTGCCTTTCCACATATTTAAACAAGACAGCCAGACTCAAACACCAAGCACTACCAAAACACCGGCCCCAACCACACCTACTCCTAGCCCAAGTTCTAGTACTCTGCCGGAAGGGTTCACGGCTTATAAGTTGGCGGGCACCGGATTAAGTATTCCTTACCCCACCGTTTGGGGGGAGCCGACGTCTACTCCTGAAATGGGCTATTCGAAGCGGGGCGGCACCAATAAAGCCGATGTAACATATGCTTATTTAATAAGTTTTGCGACCAATAAAGATGTACAGATTGCCGTAACCTCGGGCCAGTATCTGCCACCCACCCGCGCCGCACTATACTACGATTTCTTACAGTGGTGTACCGGCACCGCCGACGCTAAATTCTATAAACAAATGCTTCACTTCACTACGACGGCCGGAGTAGATACGCCTAGTACCGCGACTTGTGATCAGGGCCCGCTGGCCGATGCCGTAAAGATAAACGACACGACCATCGTGCAAGCCGGTACCAAAGCCGCCGACGGAACCGTGGCCGGGGACGTCTATACCCGTAATCTAAAAATTACTAAGCTGCCAGTTATGAGGGTTAAAGACGCCACCGCGAAAAATAGCGATAACATCAAAAAAATATTAGAAAACCTAACTCTAGACACTGCCGCCGAGACCCAGTAATCAGGCGTGCCTGCTACAATTGTTAGATGAGCGGTGAGCTAAATATTCTTTTTGACGGCCTAAATCCGGAACAAAAACGGGCCGTGGAGACCGTTGACGGGCCGCTTTTAATCGCGGCCGGCGCCGGCAGCGGCAAAACCAAGACCCTGACCCATCGCATCGCCTACTTACTGGCCAGTAAGCGGGCAACTCCTTTTAATATTTTGGCGGTTACTTTTACTAATAAAGCCGCCGGCGAGATGCGTGAACGTGTAGCCAAGTTGACTGGAAATAATCCCCAGAACAGGGGATTTATGCCTTTTATGGGTACTTTTCACAGCATCTGCGTGAAAATCTTGCGCCAAGACGGTGAAGCGGTCGGTATCCCGAGGAATTTTGTCATCTGGGACGAAGGTGACAGAGTAGCGGCCATCAAGCAAGTTTCCAGAAGCGTTTCCATCGACGAAAAAACTTACCCAGCGCGGGTACTGGCATCCATGATAAGCAGCGCTAAAAATGAGATGGTGTCGCCCGCTGAATACACTTCCATGGCTTCGAGCCCAGCGGGTCATATTGCCGCTAAGGTCTTTCCAGCGTACGAACGGATGCTCCGTGAGGCTGGCGCCATGGACTTTGACGATTTAATTGGCCGAACGGTAGAAATGTTGGCCACCCAGCCGGAAATTAGAAAAAAATGGCAAACCCAATTTGCCTACGTGATGATTGATGAGTACCAAGACACCAATACCGCCCAATATAAACTGGTCAAACTTCTAACCGGTCAACACCACAACATAGCTGTCGTGGGTGATGATTGGCAAAGTATATACAGTTGGCGTGGCGCGGACTTTCGTAATATCTTGAATTTCGAAAAAGATTATAAGAATTGCACTGTCATAAAACTCGAGCAGAACTACCGAAGCACAAAGAACATACTGGATGCCGCCCACAACGTGATTTCCCACAATCTGAAGCGTAGTGACAAAAAACTTTGGACAGCTTCGGGAGTCGGCTCGCCAGTTAAAGTTTTGCAAACAACCGGTGAAAGGGGCGAAGCCGAAACGATTACTCGTCACATCCGGACTGCCGTGGATTTGCGGGCTCGGGCCTATAGTGACTTTGCGGTACTCTACCGTACCAACGCTCAAAGCCGGGCCATCGAAGAAGTTTTAGTGCACCATAACATACCTTATCGGATAGTTGGTGGGGTACGGTTTTATGACCGCAAAGAGGTAAAAGACATCATGGCCTACCTGCGGTTGATTTATCAACCGAACGATATCGCCAGTTTTAACCGTATAGTAAACGTGCCGGCTCGCGGGCTGGGCGCTAAGTCATTAGCAACTTTTACCGATTGGCAAGCTAGCAGCAGCCACTCGCTTTTAGAGGCTTTGGAGCTAGTCGCGGCCTGTCCTGGTTTGACGCCTAAAGCAACAGCTGGTTTTTCGCAGTTGGGCAGCCTGGTAAATAACTTCCGGGCGCAGATGGAAGACCTTACGCCGTATACGCTTATAGATAGCCTGGTCCGTCGGCTTGATTATCTTAATTTTCTGCGTGACGGTACTCCTCAGGGCGAAGCCCGTGTGGAAAACGTCCGTGAACTTTTAAGCGTTGCTAAAGACTATCAAGACGTCGGGCTATCCGGATTTTTAGAAGAAGTGGCTCTAGTCAGTGATTCGGATAAGACCGTCCGTAGCGATGACGAGGTAACACTAATGACCCTGCATTCCGCCAAGGGCTTGGAGTTTCCGGTGGTTTTCATAACCGGGCTGGAAGAAACGGTTTTGCCGCACAGCCGAGCGCTTTACGACGCCACCGAGATGGAGGAAGAAAGACGGCTGATGTACGTAGGTATGACCAGAGCCCGCGAAGAACTTTATCTGACCTACGCCACAGAACGTATGCTTTACGGAGGCCGGCAGCATAATCCGCCCAGCCGCTTTTTATCGGATATTGATGGACTAGCAACTTCCGAACCGACGTTTGACGGGAGCATGCAGCCAACCAGTGACGAACCTCGCTACGTTCCTGAGCTATCGGAAGGCGATGGGGTAGCGCACCAGTTGTTTGGAACCGGTACGGTCTTGAACTTGGAGGGCGACAACGCCACCATATACTTCAAAGGTAAAGGCACAAAAAAACTAAATATCGCCTTCGCGCCGATAACCAAGCTCGAATAACATGTCTGTATGGCTGGTTTGAAAACAGATTTGGCAGTTTGCTACAATGTAAGCTGCTTTTGCCAGGCAGACTTAACTTATAAACGCGTTGTCGATAAAGAGGTTTTTTAAGTCACATGCCAAAGCTACTTCATGAAATTTATAAGTAAAATATTCGCCCACTCATATCATCGTGCCAGCCATCATAGCCGTCGCCATGTAAGGCAACGGCCGTATATCGTGCCAATCCTTGGCCTGGTGCTTGGCGGTCTGATAGTCGCGGCGATATTTTTTACAAGAGGCAGCAGCCTACAGCTACGTCCCAGTGATTCACACGTGGTCTTTCTTTACGACAACGGTAAGCGGCAGACACTAGACACCAAAGCCGCCAGCGTCGGGGAGTTGGTTGATAACCTCAATTTACACTTAATTGAACAAGATGTTGTGGAACCTTCACGGGATACTCCGATAGTCGAAGATAATTTTAGGGTTAATGTTTACCATGCGCGCCCGGTAACAGTCATCGATAACGGTGTTAAAACGGTTACCTTAACGGCTCAAAAAAGCGCCCGTATGGTGGCTACACAAGCTGGTTTAAAAATTAACGCCGAAGATCTGACAACTTTTGCCCAGGGTCAGCTAAAAGATAATATCATCGGAGAAAAAGTTGTGATAACCCGCGGTATTCCGGTAGCTATGAACTTGTATGGCGCCCAGTTTTCTACTTATACCCAAGCCAAAACGGTCAGTGGGCTGTTAGTGGAGAAGCGAATCAAGCTGGAAAACGGCGAAACGGTCACCCCGGAGGTAAATACGCCCATAAAGCCGAATATCCAAGTTTTTGTGTTGCGCAAAGGCACTACAGTTATTACTAGCCAGGAAACGGTCCCGGCTCCCACGCAAACTATTGGCGATCCCACCTTAAGTCTAGGCGCGACAGCTGTCCGCCAGGTTGGCTCTCCGGGTAAGAAGGCTGTGACTTATTTGGTTACCACCAAAGATGGGGCTGAAGTCGGACGGGTGCTTATCCAGGAGGCTTTGGTAGAGAATCCGGTACCGCAAATTATAGCCAGAGGTACGACGATAGATGTCAGCGGTGATAAATCCAGCCTGATGGCAGCCGCCGGAATCAAGAGCTCCGACTACGGCTACGTAAACTATGTTATTAGCCATGAGTCGGGGTGGTGTCCGACCAAGGCCCAAGGTGAGTACGGTACTTGCCGGGCCTTTCACGGTACGCCTTCCTCTGGCGGCTATGGCCTGGGGCAAGCGACACCAGGCAGCAAAATGGCCAGTGCCGGAGCCGACTGGGCAACTAATCCTGTGACTCAGCTAAAGTGGTGCACCGGCTACGCAGTAGGCCGCTACGGAAGCTGGGCAGGCGCCTATAACCACTGGCTTTCCCATCACAACTGGTAGCAAAATGAAACCCAAAAAATCACTTGGCCAACATTGGTTAAAAAACAAAAAGGCGTTAAGCCAAATATGCGCCGCTGCTGAGCTGACTAAGCGGGATACCGTGTTAGAAATCGGTCCTGGCCCAGGAACACTTACAAAACTTTTAGTAGAGCGGGCAGGTAGAGTAGTCGCCGTAGAACTTGATGAAAAGCTGGCCCTGGATTTACCTAAAAAAATTAAGTCCCGTAAGCTCAAGGTAGAACAGGGTGATATCTTACATTTTAATCTGGCCAAACTGGCGCCGGGTTATAAGGTGGTGGCCAATATACCCTACTACCTAACCAGCAATCTGCTGAGAGTTTTAAGTGAGTCGGTTAACCCGCCGCAAACAATAGTTTTACTGGTCCAAAAGGAGGTTGCCGAGAGGGTAGTGGCCGAACCCGGGCAGATGAGCGTATTGGCCGTAAGCGTCCAGCTTTATTATCAGGCCAGCCTGGGCCGAATCGTAGAAGCAAAACTGTTCACACCACCGCCCAAAGTGGACTCGCAAGTATTGATTTTAAATAAACACCCGGAACCCTTGTTTGATAATTTAGACACCAAATCATTTTTCCGAGTTGTAAAAGCCGGTTTTTCCGCCCGGCGTAAAAAATTGCGGGGGTCTTTAAGTGGCGGATTGAATATCAGCAAAAAAGAAACTGACGAGATACTGGCCCAAGCCGGTATCGACGCCAATTTACGGGCTCAAAACTTGTCGCTGGAAGATTGGTATAAAATCGCCCAAGCCTGGCATCCCACGAAGCTAATGCTATAATTGCTTTAACTCCATAAAGTAAAGCAGGAGAATCAACGTGAAGTTATTATCAAAAAGATTAATTTACAGCCTAGCCGGATTGACTCTGGGTGTTTTCGTATCTGTATCAGTTCCAGTTTTTGCGCTTAGCGGGATGGATGACACAACAAGCAATAGCTCAAGTACGGAATCTTCTAGCGAAACTGAAAACGAAACAGAAGTACACAGCAACGCTATGGCGGAACAGCTAAAAGAAAAAGCTCACGAGCAGCTACAGGCTAAGCGCCAGCAAGTCAAAGAACGTACTCAGGAAGTCAGGCAAAAAGCCTGTGAAGCCCGAAAAACGTCACTAGATAGGCGGATGAGCAAGTTTGTCACGCAGGCCGAGAAACACAAGTCGGTTTTTGACAGTATTTATGTAAGAGTTAAAAACTTCCACGACACCAAACAACTAAATGTTGCTAATTACGATGCCTTGACAGCTAAAGTTGATAGCGCTCAAGCTGACGCCGCAGCTAAAATCGCAACTCTAAAAACCTTAGATATCCAAGTAGATTGCACGCAAACCAACGTGGCCGACAGTGTAGGCGCCTTCAGGCAAGCCGTGTCCGATACCAGGGATAGCCTAAAGACTTACCGCACCGCACTCAAAGATCTAATTAGCGCGCTACATGGCGCTAGCGAATCCGTTAAGCAATCAGATAGCACAAATTAGGGGGAGATGATGAAACATTTTTTTAACGATCGTTCCGAGCAAGGTGTTGGCCACCTAGTGCTTCTTCTGGGCATTGTAGTTATCGCGGCGGTAGCTTTTGTGGGTTATAGAGTGGCAACAGATAAGAACAGCAGTACTTCATCCGAATCTTCACAGGCAACAACGGCAGAGACAGCCGCGCCACAGACTATCAGTAACACTAAGGACTTAGAGCAAGCTCAGTCGGCGGTGGATAGTAGCAACCTGGACAGTGACTTAAATCCCAGCCAAATGGATAGCGACGTCAACAGCCTCCTATAAAAAATATTCTCCCCCGCCCTTTATGGTAAATACTTGACTGGTTAAGTATCGCCAGCATATAATAAAAAGCATGAGAAATATTAGCGTCAGTCGTAAATCCCCTACCACTTCCC
>JACRBB010000032.1 GCA_016234585.1 Candidatus Saccharimonadota bacterium | reverse complement strand
TTTTTCTACCTGTGCGATTTGTTCCGGAGTAACCTTTTCCGGGTAGCTGAAGTCAAAACGTAGCCGTTCTGAGGTGATATTACTGCCTCTTTGAACGACATGCTTGCCCAGCACATCTTTTAAGGCCTGATACATCAGATGGGTAGCGGTGTGATACCTAATGACCTGCTCTGAATGGTCAGCTAATCCGCCTTTAAATATACCCTTACCTGCGGTCTGACTACGCTGTCGTTGTTCTTTCATTAACCTATCAAAGACTTCATCCACATCGTCAACGACTCTTATGTCCCGCTTATAGGCTTCTTCTTTGCTAAGCTCTACCGGAAAACCGTGGGTATCGTAAAGGCTGAATAATATCTCACCAGTTAACCTCAAATCCGATGAAGCTTTCTGCCCCTCTTTCACTTTTTTAAACTCAAGAAGCCGGTCAAACTCACGCAGTCCTGAACGGAGAGTTTGGCGGAATAATTTTTCTTCACGCGTAAATGCTTCGAGCACCCGGCCTTTGCTTTCACTAACTTCCGGAAAATCAGAGGCATATAGCTGTGTGACGATTGGCACTACTCTTTCGCATAATTCCTGCTCGATTCCGAGCTCAAAGGCAAAACGGATCGCTCGACGCAGCAGCCGACGCACCACATAACCTTGTTCTTTGTTGCCAGGCACCACCCCATCTACCGCCAAAAAAGTGGCTGCCCGTAAATGGTCGGCAATTACCCTCATACTGGCCTCATATTGCTGGTATTGTTTGCCGCTCAAAGTTTCAAGACCATCGATAATTGGCCTGAGCAAGCTGATTTCGAACATATCCGGACTGTCTATGGCTGCGGCTGCTATGCGCTCTAAACCGCCACCGAAGTCGACGTTGGGTTTGGGCAGCAACTCAAAGCCATCGGCCGTCTTTTTATAGGCCATAAATACACTGTTGCCGATTTCCAAAAAACGGCCGCAGTCACAGTTGGGGTGGCAATTCTTGCCAAATTTTTCATCGTGGGGCGTGCCAAAATCGTAAAACACTTCACTATCGGGACCGCCTGGCTCACCTTCGCGCATATTAGCTGGCTGGCCTTCGCGGCTCCACCAGTTTTTGCTGCCGTCATAATAAAATATCCGGCCGTCTTGCATGCCCTTCCTATAGCCGTCGGCTTCTGAGCCGATTTCTACTTCTTTGGCCTCAATTCCGTCAAGAAAAAAGAGGTCTTTCCATATCTTGGCTGACTCAATATCTGTAGGAACTCTCGCGGACTTATCCCCAATAAAACAGGTTACGTATAGCTTGTTGGGGTTCAGGCCGACGACCTTTGTCAGAAAATCCCAGAACCAGGTCAGTTGGTCCTCTTTAAAATAGTCACCTAGGCTCCAGTTGCCAAGCATTTCAAAAAACGTGGTGTGGCGGTTGTCACCCACCTCATCCATGTCCTCGGCCCTAAAGCAGGTCTGGCTGTCTACCAGCCGATTTCCCTGAGGGTGCTTTTCGCCCAGTAGATATGGAACCAGCGGTTGCATACCGCTACCGGTAAACAGGGTAGTCGGGTCGTCTTGCGGCACCAAACTAGCTCTGGGTATTACGGTGTGATTTTTGGCCTCGAAAAACTCCAAATACTTCTTGCGTATTTCTTGCGCTGTCATTGGAGCCTATTATAACAGAGGTAGGTCGAGACTTAAATATTACTGGGCTGGAGGTACAGGAGGAGTGCTCGGTGGTGTGGTAGGGGGTGGTGGAGTTTGAGTTGGTAGCGTAGGCCCGTTAACAACACTGCTGGATGGGTCGGTTGGCTGGCCGGAAACTGGTGCTACGCTAGCTGCGTCGTCTTTTTCCCTCTTCAAAAAACTGAATAATCCCATGATTTTGTACCCCTTTAGTTGATGGTTTTATGTTATCACCGCGCAAGCTAAACCACAATCCCACCGCCTAAAACTTGCTCCTCCGCATAAATTACCGCTGACTGGCCAGGCGTTAGGGCGCGTACTTCCTCGCCCAGTTCGACCGTCCATTTCGTATTACTTGACCCCACACCAAAAGCTTGATGCTTCAAAATCTGATTGCTTACTTTTTTGCTCACGTTTTGGTGCGGGGCAGGCTTGCTAAGTGATTTTACCAGGATAAGCTTGGCCCGATGCCTGGTACGCACGACAAGATTCGTGGCTTTAGAACTAGGTTCTTCATTGATCCAGTGCGCATCCGTCAAATTTAAAGTGTTGCTCCAAAGTTTTTCGTCTTGTAAATCTGTGGTCACATACACTTCATTCTTTTTCATGTTTTTACCGACAACATAGTATGGCAACCCACCACCGACATCCAGCCCGTGTCGTTGGCCGATGGTATAGAAAATCGCACCATCATGCTCACCCACTTGCTTATCGTGCTGGTCAATAATTCTTCCAGGTCGCGTCTTCTCGTACTCCTTCAAGAAGTCTTTTATGCCGACTTTACCTACGAAACAGATGCCCATGCTCTCTTTTTTGTCGGCTGTAACCAAATTATATTTTTTAGCCAGTTTCCTGACTTCTGGTTTTGTAAGCTCACCTAATGGAAAGATGGTTTTTCTAAGAGCCTCCTTCGTAACCCGATATAAAAAATAGGTTTGGTCTTTATTTTTATCTTTGGCCATGTATAACTTGCTGTCTTTGGTTTTAGCGTAATGCCCCGTAGCTATCATATCGGCGCCATCTTCCAGGGCAGTTTCTAAAAAGAGCTTGAACTTTACTTCTTGGTTGCACATGATGTCAGGGTTAGGCGTGCGGCCAGCTCGATATTCGGCCAGCATATAATCTACCACCTTGTGCTGGTAGTCCTTCTCAAAATCATACATTTTAAAATCTATACCCAGTTGCACCGCTACACGCTTGGCATCTTGATAGTCGTCCTTCCATGGACAAGGCATTCCCGGCAAATCGCGGCTCCAGTTTTTCATATAGACACCCACGACCTGGTTGCCCTGCTCTTTTAGCAAGGCTGCCGCCACGGAACTATCCACTCCGCCGCTAAGTCCTACGAAAACTGTTTTCATAACCAGAAAAGTATAACAGATACGCTACTAGAGTGGGCGTTCGCCATGGCGGAGTCTGTCGCGTATAGTCTGCAGTTGGTGTTGCTTGCCTAGCCAAAAAGAGCTCAGCAATATAGGTATAAACAGGCCGACTACGACCCAAAACACCGGACTTAGGGTGGTCTTGGTCACCACTGTGGTAGGACTTTGACCAACCGATTGTTGAATTGGGCCATTGCAGATTCCGACCATCTGCAAAAAGGCCGTTGAACCACGAGCGTCGGTCGCTTTAATAGTAACGTTATAAATACCGGAGGGGCCACAAGTGTGTTCAATATTAAAGTCACCGCTTGTCTGACGGCTGATTAAATCCGGAGCGCTTTTATCGCCCCAGTCGACACTGATAGCATACGGACCGGTGCCACCGCTTAAGGTCAGCGGCCAGGTGAGTTGGGTGTTGGGATTTGCTCCGCGTTTAGCGTATTGGGTAGTAAGCGAAACCCGCGGGCCGGTGTTGGGCAGACCATCGTCAAAGTTGACACTGACTACGTTAGAATCCGGGCTAGCCTGGTTGAGCGCATCGTAAACGCGAGCTACCAGGTCATTTCTGCCACTGAATAAGTCTATTTTTATAGAGTAGCTACCGTTAGTACAGGTGACTGACCCAGCAAAGACGTTATTCCTAAAGACTTCTACAAGCAGCCCCGAGGTACAGCGACCGGCAACCGTGATTGGTATGCTGTTGAACCCTTGGCCGTTGGACGGGATATCGATGGTTGGCGCCTGGCTGGGCGGGTTAGACGGCATCTTGCCTTCTATACCTATCGATCCAGATTGTTGCGTAACAGCCGACACCGAGGCCGACACAAACGCAAAACCTATGACTAAAACCAGGGTTACCACGAGGAGTCTGGTTAGATTTAGGGTTCTTGCCATATCGTCAGTCTACCGCGCCGGTTCATCGCGGTTTTAGTCCTTTAGCCCCTGCGCCTATGGATGCGCTTGAGTGATAAATGATGACGCCTATAAGCCCAGAAAGTGGCTAAGATCAGTAAAACCAGTACGGCCAGTACTATAGCCAGTAGCCAGCTAGGTATATACCAAAATGTCTTTTTGATTACTAAAACTTCGGACCCAGAACCATATGCCACACTGGCCTGGACGGTATATCGGCCGGGCCTGCTGATATTTTTTACCTTATCGGTGAATATTCGACTGCTACCTGGCAGCACATTTCCCCTAGGAGTAGTGTTATTGAGCTGGTAGTTATAAACGCCTTTACCAAACATATCTTGCAGCTCGATCGTGCCAAACGGCTTGGCTAAACCGTTGCCCAAATTCTTGATTTCCACCCCTATACCGCTTGGTTTTCTGAAGAAGAATGTGCCCTCATGTTTTCCGTTATAGACATGCAAAGCCGTGAGCTGCACCTGTTCTTTGATGGTACCGGGCACAGTTATAAACACGATTGTTCCCACGCTGGCCGACAGAGCTACCTGGCCAGCTTCAGGGGCGCCTTCTCCCGCTGGCACAGCCTTGAACCGAATAATTCCATAATAAGCGCCTGGTGTGGCCTTGGCTGGTATCTGCAAAGCAACCGTGATCTTCTTTTGCTCGCCTTTTTTTAGGGGCACATCACTCAGCCCATGTACAAAATCCTTGATGCTGGTAGGTAGTTTGTTATTAGGGTCCGTAATAATTTTAGGACTACCGGTATGGTTGTCGGAAGTAAAGTCGTTTATATAGGCCTGGGCGGTAATATTGCCGACCGTAATATTTTTAAGAGTAATGTCGAGTTTTTGGGCCTGCCCGCGGGCAATCGTAAAGTCCGACGTCGTCGGGGAGATACTTATCCCGCTGCCCGATGGCGCCTGTTGAGCCATAACCGGCAGGGTACTGGATATTAATATTACCGCGGTCGCACCAGCTACTAAACGTCTAAAATAATCCATGTAAACCCGTTGTACCCCATATTGTTTCGTCTGGGGTTTAGTATAGCAAAAATTAAAATTGGACTACAGCCACATACGTAAGCGTTGTGCTATAGATCCCCGGGCTTTGAGCGGGACTGACATTAACCAAGTAAGCTACCGTCATTCTATTGAAATCTGACGGTAAAGCACTGGTAGCAATATTGTCACCATCGCTGAACATATAAGAGTTTGGGACCGCGTAGTTGGCGGTTGGTGTAGCTGTCCCTATGCCAGATGGATCTTGGCCGACACTGGGGCTGGAATTCGCCCGCAAATTAATTCCAAACTGGCTGGTGCCAGCCACACTGGGCGATGGGCTGTTTAGCTGCGGAATCACGGTGTTGCCGGACGTCATGGTAGTACCCAGTGAATATATGTTAAAACCACTGGGATCATTGGTGCCTGTGGCAAACTGCGACTGGGCACTGCTGGCATGGCTGGACGATAAATCTCCAAGATCAATACTATTGCCCGAAGCGCTTGAACAATTGTTCGCCACCGTGATGCCGACACAAAAACTCAAGAATGGCGGTACAAAGGCGCCCACTAAAAACGGGTCGACCGTTGCATAAGCTACTGAGCCGTTATCCGTAAACGAACCACTACCGTCTGCCGTGGGATAAGTAAAAATCCTTATAAATTGCGTATGGGCTGGGGCGGAAGGATTACTGAAACCGGTAAAAATATACTCGCTAGGGGTTGCGATTGCCGCCGCCGGAATACGGCTAAGCACCAGTTTGTTAGCAGTAGTGTCTATTGCATCAATAGCAAAGCCGGTATTTCCGCTTTGGCTAGACAGTGTCGCGGATGTTAAGTCTAAGCCCGGCGGAGCATTACATGGTTGGTCGGGCAGTGGTGAGTTGTCACAGTACTCAAAGGCCACTGAAGCTACAGAACTGGCTGAAACATATGTGAATTTAAAGTCATGTGTGGTAGACGTCGATACAGCGGCTGTAGAAACAGCTATAGACCGCGACGTAAGTTGTTGAGCCAGCGCATGTTGCGCTAACAATGACAGCAAAGACATGCTCATTATAACCAGAGTTAGGATATACCACTCCGTTAAGTGGCGCTTACTTTGAAACCGTGGTTTGACCGCCATTTATGGCACCACCGCTTAGTAAGTTGGCACTGCAATAAAATCAGCTTGAGCGGCGTATGAGCCGAACGGTGTCGTAATGGAAGGTGTGGCGGCAAATTTTAGAACTAAGGCTTCATCGTCAATTACTTTAGTGGCGCCAGGTGTGTCGGCAATTTGTGTAGCCGTGCCGCCTTCTACCCAGGCATAACCGTTAGTCGTTCCAAAGGTGTTAGCGGCCGCGCCTATGTAGTTAGTTGAAGGGTCTAAGTTATTAGTGCCAGACGCATAGGCGCACGTGTAGCTTGTTGTACTGCCGCAGTTAGTGCCAGCAACAGTCATGCCGAATTTTTCGGTTCCAGCCGTAAAGGTCCCTTGGGTACCGCCTTGGGCATCGATACATTGGTCCGTGGAAACGTTACCGGCATTACAGCTGGCACCACTGATGCGCAATGTGCCTTGATGGTTAGTGCCGGACTGCTGGATGGCGTCGTAATAAATAACGGAACCATTGGAGGCATTTGTCCTGACCATAGCCACACCGTTCTTGTTATCACCACCATTGATGTTGATCGGCGATACGTTGATTGAGGTCGGGTCTAGTGTACCGATATTAACAGAGGTGCCTGATACACCGGTACAGTCCGTGGCTATGGATGTCGTGGCGTCATTTATCGTAGTAGAGCCCACACAGAAGTTCAAAATTTCAGCAACAGCGGCATTAACCGTCAAAGTTTGGACAACCGCCGAAGCAACTGTACCGGTATCAACTGAGGTGGTCCAGCCGGTATCAGAATATGTGGTAATTCTTATGAAAAATGCTACGTTAGCAGTTGAAGGGTTAGTTTGAGTGTTCCATCCCAACGTTCTAGCTCCTGCGGTCTCACTGGCTGCTTGGGTTCTATCCAGACAGAGTACGTTAGCAGCCGGTGTGCAGCCACCTCCGCCAGTTGCATTACGCGTAAAAGTAGTAGCGTTTGTCCAACCGGACCTAGAGGCCTCAGTACCTGCGTTAATAGTCTGACCGGTTGGGCCCGTGCATGTACCTATAGCCGTCGTGCAAGCCTCAAACTCAATTGACTGAATGGCCGCCGAGGTTGCTGTAGTAAAACCGTAAGTGTAGGTTTGAGCTGAAGCACTAGGTACACCCGAAGAAATGGTCAGCGACCTAGTAGTAATCTGAGCCGCTCCGGCGTCGCGGGTTGCCAGTAAAGAAACCAGGCTCATAGCCGCAAGAACTAGAGCAATACCAATGAACTGGGTCTTTACGAGATATATTCTAAACCCGTTGGACAGAGATTTTTTCATGGTATTTTAGTTTTTATTTTTGAATCTTTCTCTGTTCATATATACCACGAGCACTTTGCTTACGCAAGGAAAAGCTCATAAAGTTATCCACAGATAGTCTAGTAAGTTGCTACGACCACTAGGTCATGAATCATACTATAGCTGCCGGCGGGAGTTACGCTGCTAATGTTGGCAATATAGGAAATAGTGAAGTTGGTGAGTCCCCAGCCGCTGCCGCTGCTAGCGGCAATCACATCACTGGCATTATATTTGTACTGGTTAACCGTATCATACCCGCTGGCAGCCGCACCGGCGGCAAACGAACCGTCCGGAAATGGCGCTGGGTCGCTACCGAACGTGGCGGGAGAAGTATTGGCTCTTAGGTTAATTCCAAACTGCTCGGTATTAGTAGCCGAGCTGCCCAGGCTCATTGCCGTCAGGGTGTGAGTGGCAGCGCCGCTGGTCATTTTTGGCGGTTGGCTGATGGTTTGCACGGTGTAGCCGCTATCCAAGTAAGTTCGTACATGAAAGGCTGCCGTGCCTGTCTTAGTACTGGCCGTATCGAGCGTGCCAAGGTTAACGGTAGAAGTATCGATACCCAACTCTAAAAACGGCTCGTTAGGCGTAAGAAAACCGCTATAAGCCGTGTAGTTGGTACTGCTAGTATCTCCCACAGCCAGACCGCCAGCCGAGGTTTGGGCTTGGTAGTTCGTGGAACTGGTGTCCAAATCACCGCCAATTCCGAACTGTATTTCATTGGTTTGATAGTTAGTAGACGTATACTGTGCAAAAGCCGTCTGGCCGCTAAGCATAAAAAGCCCGCTGACTACCAGCATTGATGCGGTTAAACGTAAGCGTTCCATCACCGTGATTATAGCATGTGGCGACGCCACGTAACCCCTAAGCTAAAGCGCTTGGAAGTTTTTGGCGATATTAATTAGAGTGTCCGGGCCCGGGTTAAGTCTTAAGTCCCGATAAGTAATTACTAATTTTACCGGGGAACCGTCCGTACGGGTCATATTAAGTTGATAGTTTCCATCAATTTGGCTAAGTACGACGCTATATTGCGGAGTGTCTGGGTCACAAAGCATCTGAGCCTGGTTAATCGATACTGTCTTTATCTTATGCAGCTCGCTGCCAACATAGTGGCTGACACACGGTTCGGACACTGTGGTGATATCCAGCGAATCGTTATTGACGATTCTGACTGGTAAAACCCGAGCAGTAGCAAGATAAAGAGGTATGGGCACTTGGTTGACGTAAACTATCAGTTGGTGCTCAACGTTCAAGCCTTTATATTTATAGTAAATGTACTTGTTGGCGCTACTTTCGTCGGCCTTCAACACCCATTTGCCGCTGTCGCGAAACTGAAAATACGACGAGCGAAAAGTACTCATATCGCTGGATACTTGGGCGGTCTGCACTTTAGAAGTCTCTGGTTTCTGAGGAGCGGGACTGAGATCTAAAAACAAAACGCCAGCCAAAATACCAACAATAACCAAAACGGATAACGCCATTAATGCGCGGCGCCTAAATGCTAGGTAGTGATGTCGATGAACCGTTTTTCTGTAAGTGTATGAATCGCGCATGGCTCTAGCCAGTCTAACTTTATTGTGACAGCGGTAGACTTCATTTGCAACAAAGTGTTTACGCTTATGTACTTCTTAAAGTATATTAGTTCTAGATATGGACGATAAGCCAAAAACACCTGACAACGAAAGCCTTGAGGGAGAAACTCTAGGCACATCATCAGCTTCGGAGCTTGTTGACGCCCCAGTGGCATCGCAAACAGAGTCTGAGTTTGAGAGCCAGGACCAGCCGCCGGTCCAGAAAGAAACTCCGGCTAAGCGTGAGAACATTTTTAAACGGTTAGCTCACTCGCGTAATCTCTACCTCGTAATCTATGTAGTTCTTTTTCTAGCTGCCAGCGCCGTGGTCTTCGCAGCTATAAAATGGGGTAATAATCCCTCGCAAAAAACGCCTAAAACAGGTAGTAGTTTAACGAGTTCCGACCTTGCCCAGCTATCAGGTAGCACTACCGTGGTTGGTGATGCCAAGCAGACTTTGGATATCCAAAGCGCCGCGGTTTTTGAAGGCCAGGTGTTAATGCGAGGTGACCTGAACGTTGCTGGCTCGTTAAAAGTCGGCAGCTCCCTTTCCTTGCCAAGCATAACCGTCGGCAATGGTTCATTCAGTCAGCTGCAAGTCAATGATACCCTGTCGGTATCCGGTAACGGTACGGTTCAGGGCCAGTTAAGCGTCCAGAAAAACCTGTCGGTAGCAGGATCTGGTAGCTTTGGCAGTTTGTCGGCTTCGCAACTTAGCGTTAGCAGCCTGCAATTTACCGGCGACTTAGCGATTGCCAAACACATAACACCAACCGGCGGTGTACCCGGTAAAACCAACGGCTCGGCTTTGGGCAGCGGCGGCAGCGCCAGTGTCGGCGGTAGCGACACGGCCGGGACTGTGACTATCAATACCGGAGGTAGCCCCCCGGCCGGTTGCTTTGTGACTGTCAATTTCGCTCAGAAATTTAATACCACACCGCACGTAGTTATCAGCCCCAGCAACAGTAGCGCCGCCAGCCTGGATTACTACACCAACCGTACTAATACGAGTTTTAGCCTGTGCACTGTCTCAGCTCCGGCGGCAACCACGACCTACCTTTTTGACTACATCGCGTTTGACTAACACATAGACTTAAAAACTAACGCTACACGTCCAAAAAGACAGTAACCTGGTCGGCTTTAACGTGCATTACGCCGTGACTGATCGGCAAGTTGAAATCCGGTTTTTGGGGCGCGTGCACATTTACCGTGCAAGCTTTTAAAAGACTCATAAAATTCTTGTGACCCGGTAGTATATCAAACGGCCCGGTGTCGTTGGCCGCGCTTAGGCTAGTTGCTGGGCCTTCAAAATAAGTCTTAAAGGGCGAGTAAACCTTGACCATCATCGTGGATTGCTGCCTAGCCACTAGCCGATGATTTCCTCTACACCCTTTAGGGTTGCCTCGCGTTCCACGAATTCGCCTTTTTGGTTGGTGAAGGCTTCCGTAACGAACATCGGTTGCGAGAAGAACTGGATCAAGCGTTTTGCTTTGGCAAAATCAGCCCGATCGTTAGGGTTAAGCTCATTCTCGCCAATGATGGCTATTATGCTCCGCAGCGATTCGTGTTTTTGCAGCAGTGCTTGCACCCGGACGCTTAAGTCATAATGCCGCTGGCCCACCACATCAACGCTCAGTAAAGATGAACTGGTACGGATAAGGTCGACTGCCGGGCGGATACCCTGCTCGGCAACCTTACGACTCAGAACGATTGTGCCGTCCAGCTCATGTTGGATCATCTGTACCGCCGGATCGCTCAAATCGTCAGCCGGTACATAGATTGTCTGAACTGAGGTGATCGAGCCATTGTCATTGGAACTCAGGCGGTCTTGAAGTAGCTTAACATCGCTGAAAATCGTCGGCTCATAGCCGCCCTCACTGGGAATCTGCTCTAAAATAGTAGATAACTCGTTACGGGCTTGAACATAGCGGTACATGTTGTCGGCAAAGAACAAGATGTCTTTTTTCTCTTGGTCCCGGAAATATTCGGCTCCGGCCACCGCCGATAAACCGACCAGCACCCGCTGCACCGGATTTTGATCCATCTGGCCAAAAAACATACAGGTACTGCCTAGCAAGTTACGTTCCTTGAGCGTTTCGTAAAGCTCGTGACCCTCGCGGATACGCTCGCCGATCCCGGTAAAGAAACTCAAACCCTGCCCGCTTTTAGCGACATTGTGGATAAGCTCCATGGTCAGGACGGTTTTTCCGACGCCAGCGCCGCCGATGATGCCGATTTTACGGCCTTTTATAAACGGCGTGAAAAAATCTATGACCTTTATGCCTGTTTCCAGGACTTCCGGTTTAGTGGAAGAAAAGGATGTGCCTCTTGTAGGAATCTGCATAACGTTCTTAAAAGTAAGATCAGGCCCACTCGGCATTGCCATGCCGTCAAGCGGTCGGCCTAGAGCGTCAAAGATTCGCCCGATAGTCTGTTGGCCAACCGGAACTTCTATACCTCGGCCGGTCCTATCGACCGCCATGTTTTTTTCCATAGCCCGATCGCCTAAAACGTTTAGGCAGACCGCCAGGTTATTGTCTTGCAGATGATTTACCAAAAGTAAGGCCTTAGACTGACTGCGAGCTATTAAAAGTTCGCCGATTTCGGGACCGTTGTCGTCAAACTGGACCACTACTACCAAATCTCTTACAGACCTAATTGAGCCTGAGCCTAACACATTCATAGGCTTCCCTCGCGCAAACCGTTCATTACTTCTTTAAGACGTTCGTCTTTTAAGTGCCGCTTGGCCTGGTTAAATAACACCGTGGCATCGCTCAAGGATTCGTTGGCCTTGTCGCTGGCCACGGTCATGGCTCGGAACCGGCTGGCATATTGGGCCAGTTTAGACTCCAAAATAACCTCAGAAATGGTAATCTGCATCATCGATCGTTCCAGGTGGTCCACCACAGCATAGGCGCTTGGTTCAAAAATATAATTCTGCTCGCTGATTATTTCGTCCGGTTTAGCGATTCCTTTGCCTCTGTCCATTACCGCGCTGGCCAACTGAAGCTCGCTTATAATCTGGTCCATCAGTGAAATATATTGCTGATAGTAGACCTTAGTGGAGGCATAATTTAAAACTTCTTTAACTATCGGGGTGACATTGATATTGTTGTTACGCTCAGGCATCTTGAAGTTACGTACGTAAAAAACTCCGCTTTGGACCAGTTGAACAGCGCCGTGGTGACCAATCACAATAATGTCGTTACGATCTGGCTTGTAATAGCCAAGGGCTTTTTTGATCAACCGCTCATCCAAGTCGCCGCTAAAGCTACCTTCCGAGGTCACGAGTATAAGCAGCTCCTTGTTGATGGGGTTGGCTACGGACTGGCCACGACCAAAATGAAAAAGTTCGTCCACTCGGATCTGGTTGTAGATGCCCCAAAGCTCGGCAAAAAATTTGGCCGAACGCTGGGTTTGGTCTTTGACCTGGGCGATGCGCATACTGGCGATACCCTCAAAAGCCTCGGTCAACTCCACCATCGTCGACATGGTGTCGCGTTCGCGCGAGATATCGGCTAGCTGTCTCATGGGTTAGCCTCCTGCGAAACCGGTGGCTCCGTCGCGACAGTCGGCGCCGTCACTTCTTTATTAAGCTCAGCCAGAACGCCATCGTAGTCACTGTCATTTTTAACCAGCTTGGCGGTCTTGCCAACCAGGTCTTTCAACTTGGGCACATCCAGATTATCGGCGTTCTTCTCATCAAGCAGAATATCCAGCATCAACTGCTGAGCCATAAGGCTATAGGTTTCTCCCGGGGTTTGAGTCAGAAGTTGATTTAATTTTTGACCATGGGACAGCTGTTTTTGGGAAGTAATCGCCAATTCTGAACCGAACCTGGCGAACTGCTGGGCCTGGGCGTAAGTCGCCAGAAACTTGAATAGCCGGCTATTCTGAGCCTTCTGACGATCATTATGGCCCCGTCCGCCAACACGAGTGACGCTTAATCCTACACTTAAAGCCGGACGTAACCCGGAACGAAAGATGTCCATATCCAAAATCCATTGCCCATCGGTTATCGACATAACATTGGTTGGCAAATAGGCTGTTATATCGCCGCCATCGGCCATGACTATTGGTATAGCGGTCAGGTTTTTTTGATTTTTCTTCAGCCGGCCGGCGCGTTCCAGCAGTGACGAGTGGGCATGAAACATATCGCCAGGATAACTGTCGCGTCCCGGGCTGACACCGGACAGTAAAGATATTTCTCGGTGGGCATGGGCGTGAGCGGTCAGGTCGTCATAGATAACCACACAATCCTGGCCGGCGATCTGCCAAAGGTATTCGCCCATGGCGCAGCCTACGTAAGGCGCAAGATAGCTCATCACCAATGACTCAAAAACCGTTGAAACGATAACGATGGTCTTATCCATAGCCCCATTTTCAGATAGCCGGGTAAGTAAGGTGTCCACATCGTTACGCCGCTTGGCAACCATTACGTATATAACTACCTGATCGGTGTTTCGTTGGTTGATGGCAATCTGGGTTGCCAGTGTGGATTTGCCGGATTTGCTGTCGCCAAGCAGCGCCAAACGCTGGCCTCTCACGACCGGAAATAGAGCGTCGAGGACGGTAACGCCAGTCTCTAGTTGTTCGTTTAACAGTTCCCGCTCATAGATGGGTGGCGCGGCGTTAAAAATCGGCCAACTGGCGTCAGCTGCGATTGCCCCCCTGCCATCGAGCGGGTCACCGGAGACAGAAATTACCCGACCTACAAAATCCTTGCCGACCTTGGTGACTAAGTCGTTGTACTGGACAACTGCCACCATGCCGACCTTGAGCTGTTGAACGCCCATGTGCAGCACGATAACCCGATCTTCCAGGATATGCTGCACGAAACCTTTGCTGCCATTCTCAAATACAACCAACGAGTGGACACTGACTGGCTGCAATCCGCGTACGGTGACCAAAAAACTATTAACGGCCACGACTTCACCAACCGGATTACCGGCGTCAACGAATTGCTGAAAGTGTTGTTGCGCCTCAGCCACGCGCCGCTCCGGCTATCAGTTCAACTAAATAGGACTCCTGTTTTTGTAAATATGAGCGCATGCTTAGGTCAAAAACCTTACTGGGAGTTCTAAGTACACAGCCGGCAGCGATGTTCGGTTGTAACCCGACTTGCAACAGAGTTTGGGGATGAATGTTAGCACGCATCCAAACCAGGATAGTTTCTAGAGCCTTAGTAGATGGCTCGGAGGCAAAGCTGATGTGCAGCAGTGGCGCGTGGCCAAGCACTTCATTCAGCACGCTGGCCAATTCCTTACGGTTAGAATCTTCAAGCAAGTTAAAGTGATTATCTTGAGCTAGTTGAGTCAAGGTGCGCGTTAACCTAGGCGGCTGCATAGGAGTGCCGCTTTTGCGAGCCGCCGCCCCAACAAAAAAATCAGTTAGAGCATTGAGCTCACGGAGCACTCTGGCAACATCCACTTGACTGACTACCCCAGCCGGCAGCTTAAGTTCCACGCTTCACGTCCTCCAAAATAGCCTTTTTGTTGGCCTCCAGCTGGGCTAATATGTAATCCAGTTGGTCAGATAAATCTATCTGGTTGCCAATCGCTCGTAGCACATAGTGATTAATGATGGTGGCCATTTCGGTCTCAAAACGGGCAATAATTTGATTTTTCTGGTTTTCATATTGCGTTTCCAGTTGCCGCTGCAAAAACTCGCGTTGTTGCTCGATGGTAGTAATGGTTTTTTCGATGGAATCCACCGCCAGCTGCTTGGCGTCGGTTATCGATTGCTCATACTTCTTAAACTCACTTTGTAGGGTCCGGGTTATTTCGCCACGCATGTAGTCATTGAGTTGGGAGGTGGTTTGACGCAAATCCTGCTGTAAAAACATGGCGCTTTCGCCGATAACTTTTTCAAAATGCAGCCGGCCCCGGTTGCGCAGTTCCTCTCGGAACTCATCGTTAAAGATATGCTCCACGTCTTTGTCGGAAGCGGTTTGGAGTCCGGTGGCTAGTGTTTTGTCCGGCTGGTGGCCAGTGCTTCCCAACCTGATAGCCACCCAAACAAAGGCTGCCACAGCCGATAGCAACGAACCTATTACCAGTATTAACCCACCCGTATTCATTTTATGAGCCTAAAATCCTCATACTCTAAGTAGTAAATATACCCCAAAAACACCTATGATGAAAATAAGCATGTCAATGGCCAACACTTGCACCAACCCTTTAACGATTGAGTGACGGCTCAATGGGTTCCGTCCGATAGCCACCATACCGCTCCGCACCCCAACCCATAACAAACTGGCGGCCACTACGAGAGTAATCAAAAACACTACTAGGGCTGCATATAGCCGGATGGCCGTAACGCTTTTGCCGGCGACCGCCTCGCCAACTCTTCGTAACGGTTTGGGTATAGCTATGTCGTCACTGAGCAGCGGGTTTTTGGCGGGATTTACACTTACAGCAATTTTACCTATGGATATCCCGCTTGATGTCGTTGTTAAAACTTTGCTCTTACCGTCAAAGTCTTCCAGTGCTCTACCGACAACATAATCCTGGCGAGTATCGGCCTTGGCAGCAATGCCATCGGTAGCAGATAAAGAAAGATAGTCGCCGGATTTAATCGCGCCGTTTTCACTACTGACCAGCACACTGTACTGGCCCGAAGTAGCCACAAAGGTTTTTTGGCCTTGATCGCCTACGGTTATCGGCGCATCACTGGGGTCAATCACCACCCCATATATCCGGGTAGTGTCACTTGAAGGTGCCGCTTCAACGGTCTTAGATGATGTCTTGTCGATAGCCACCACAAGGCCAGGCTGTAAGGTCTGGTTGGAGTCAAAGCCTTCCACGAAATTAGCCGCCAATGCCCCCGCTGAGCCGAACAGAAATGCCGTGATTACCGCGAAGCCAGCTGCTCCAAGCCGATATTGAAATCTAATGCTTTCCCTCGTTAAAAACCATCTCATAATCTGTACAAAGTATAGCGCTTCCGGTTATAAAAAACTACTGATATCACCCCTTGGCAAGCTGGGCCAGCAGGTCGACGGTTTGACTGATATCTTCCAACCGCGTCTGCCGTCCCATACTAAAACGCAGGCTGCTTTGGGCTTCTGCTCGTGACAAGCCGATAGCCGATAAAACATGTGACGGCTCATCACTGCTGGCACTGCAGGCGCTACCAACAGCCACCTGCACGCCGGCTTCGTCCAGTTCCATCATTAGTCTTTCGTTATCTTGGCCGGGAAATCTTACATTTAAAATGTGCGGCGCCGAGTGTTTTAAAGAGTGATTAATAACAGATATAAGTAAACGTTTTTGCAACAAATTCGCAAATACATCCCGAATCTCTGTCAGCCGCTTATTCTCTTTAGCGTGCTGTGCTTGGGCAATGTCAAAGGCGGTTGCCAAACCGATGGCCCCAGCTACGTTTTCGGTACCAGAGCGCAAGCCGAACTCCTGGCCACCACCCACAATTAAAGGCATCAGGCTCGTACCAGCCCTTACGTATAACACTCCGCTTTGCTTGGGCCCATAAATCTTACTGCCATTGATGCTCATTAGATCAACTCCCAAGCGGCTGGCCTTCAAATCATAGAAATTGCCGGCTTGGGCAGCGTCGGTATGCAGATAAATTGGCAAGCTATTGCCGTTTTTGCTGCGGTTGGCCCGGATTTTTTTTATTAAAAGACTAATCTGGCGAATCGGCTGGAGGGTGCCTAGCTCGTTATTGACCATCATTACACTGATTAAAACGGTTTTGTCGTTGACTAATTTTTCCAGGGTTTGTACGTCAACCACACCTTGTTTAGGAACCAGTATCTTATGATTCTTAAACGATCTGGCCGGCGCCATAACCGACTCATGTTCAACCGCGCTGAGTAATAGCTCGCCCTCGGGGAATTTACTCATAACACCGGCAACTGCTAAGTTATTAGCTTCGGTTGCTCCGGCGATAAAAATAATCTCGCTATGTTTGGCTCCTAAATTGGCAGCGATTTTTGCCCTGGCTGCCTCTAGATCCGTTCTGACTTTTCTGGCCGCTAAATAGGTGGCTGACGGATTATAAAAATACTTTGAGAAGTACGGTTCCATGGCAGTAAGAACCTCTGGGTCCATCGGCGTGGCGGCGGCATAATCCAGATATATCGGTTTTTTCATTTTAGGCTAGGCTTTCTTCGCTAAGCCCAAAAAGTCTTACGGCATTGGTGGTTGATAAGGAGGCCAGTACAGCTGGTTCTTCGTTCCTTAAGTCGGCCAGAAACTTACAGGTTTCAACCAGATGCTTCGGTTCGCAACGTCGGCCCCGAAACGGTACGGGAGTCAAAAATGGAGCGTCAGTCTCCAAAATTAGTTTGTCAGCCGGAACCTTTTTGGCAGCCTCCAGCCAGCTTTCGTCCTTAGTGTAAGTCATCAATCCGTTTAGGCTGGCATATAATCCACGTCCTAGGACTTCCGTAAGTCTGTTTGGCGGGGCGCTATAGCTATGGATTACACCATGTATACCCTTGTAAGAATCAAAAATCCGCCAAAAATCATCCCACGCTTCACGGACATGAAATACGAATGGTAAGCTGGTATCAAGACCAATCTCAATCTGGGATCGCAAGGTTTTTTCCTGGTCAAGTTTCGGAGTTATATCGCGGTAATAATCCAGACCGATTTCGCCTATGGCCACGACTTTGGGGTTGGCCAGTAATTTCTTAAGCTTGTCAGCGGACATAGGGTCGCTTAGGTAATCAGCTCCGTCGTGCGGATGAGCCCCAGCCGTCGCCCATACACCAGCCCGGTTTTTGGCGAAATCAGCCGCGCGCTGACTATCCTTTAAGCTGCAACCGACACAAATCAGGCGGTTAACGCCGGCCACAGCCGAATCAGCCAAGACCGTTTCTATGTCATTATCATAGTTATCAAAGTGTACGTGGCAATGCGTGTCTATAAGATTTAGCTGTTCGTCCATAGAGATTTCTCAGGTGTTAGTTTGTTGGCTAGACTGACGAGTCTCTTCAGGTTTTTCCTCTTTTGGAAAAAGTGATCCGCTCATCGGTTTAAGCATACCGCTACCGATCGTACTGTTAATTTTCGCGGCAGTATCGGGCATAAATGGCACAAGCAAACTGGCAATTTCCAGCAGGCAACCCGCTTGGTAGGCTAAAACCTCGCGCAAGTGGTTCTCGTCCTTAGTTTTAGCAATCTCCCAGGGTTTGGTTTCTTCTATGTATTGATTCAATCCTTTAACTTGGTCCCAAATCTCTTCCAGGGCTTTGTCGAACCGGCAGTTTTCAATGGCTCCCCGGTACGAAGCCACGTCGTGCTCCGGCTCCGGAGTGTCGCCAATCAAACCATTCTGGTACTTGGCTATCATGGCGGTGGTCCGCTGTAAAGCATTACCTAACTGATCGGCCAACTCGCTGTTATAGACCGCCTCCAGTCTTTCCCAGCTAAAATCCCCGTCGTTATAGCTTGGGATATGGCGCAGAAAAAAGTATCTAAAGACATCCGGGCCATATTTTTCAATAACTTCGCGCGGGTTTACGTAATTGCCCAGACTTTTACTCATTTTCTTACCGTTGATGTCAATAAATCCGTGGACATACAAAGTTTTGGGCAATGGCAACCCAAGCGCCATCAGTATGCCCGGCCAGATTGCCGCGTGAAACCGCAGAATATCTTTGCCGATAACCTGTACGTTGGCCGGCCAAAATTTTTTAAAATCCTCATGCTCGGGGTAACCCAACACGGTTATATAGTTAAGCAGCGCCTCAAACCATACATACATGACCTGGCTGTCATCGCCAGGCACCGCTATCCCCCATGATATTTTTTCTTTGGGCCGGCTGATGCTGATATCCGCTAAGCCACTATCGATTACCGATAGGATTTCATTTTTCCGGGTTTCCGGGATGACTCTAAGCGCATCGGTTTCTATGGCCTGTTTTATTTTATCCGCAAACACGCTAAGTTTAAAAAAGTAGTTTTCCTCTTTCAATTTTTCGTATGGCCGGTTGTGGTTAGGGCAAACACCATTGTTGGCCTTAACTACCTGTTCAGAAAAATACTCTTCATCGCCAGTACAATACCAACCCTCGTAACTGCCTTTGTAAATAAAATCGCTTAGATTTTTCCAAATCAGCTGAGCCCGCTGCTCATGCCCGGCGTCGGTGGTACGAATAAACCGGTCGTTACTGATATTCAGGCTCTTTAGAATTTCCCTGAAACTCTGGCTCATTTGGTCAACAAACTGTTGAGGAGCCAGTTTCGCCTCTTCGGCTTTTTCGGCGATTTTACCGCCGTGTTCATCGGTACCGGTGGTAAAAAGTGTATCCAGACCCCGTTGCCTCATATAGCGCGCCAACACATCAGCCATTGCGAACTCCATAGCGTGACCCAGATGCGGCTCGCCGTTGACATAGGGAATAGACGTGGTCACGTAAAAATTATTATTCATTACCTATTAATTGTATCTTAAAAGGCTAAAACAGTGGTTATTGGTTAGGCTGGTCTATGAATTCCTGGCAAAAACGTTCAAAAACCGCGTTAGTCCAACCAAAGCCGGTCTGCGACGGATAAACGCCCTTTACGGGTGGCTTTTCGGGTTGTACAACGTTGTACTTCTCCAAAAAAACTCCGTATTTACTAAACCAGTCCAGGTTGTTTTTGAGCCATTTGATGGCAATCCGCCGAGCATCTTCGTGGTAACCATATCGCTGCAAGCCTTTGACCACGATAAAATGCAGTGGCGCCCAACCGTTAGGATAACCCCATTGGGCCGGCATCGCTCCGGGAACCCGCTGGCTGAACGTCAGGGCGTCGGTGGTAGACAGACCACCTTTATTTTCAAAACGGCGCAAGTTATTTACCAGCGCTTGGGCCTGATGCTTGTTGGCCGCGCCGGCCCACATTGGATAATACGCTGCTAAAGAACTTACCCAGCCCCGGTTTTCTTTCACAAAGTTGTAGTCGTAATAAAGCTTGCGGGTCTCACTCCACATTAGCTCATTCATTGTCTCGCGCCGAATTAGCGCGGCATTCTCCCAATGATCTACCTCTTGCCGGTTACCCAAGAGCCCGGCCACATAGGCAAAATCCGTTTCATATTTATGAAGCAGCGAATTTAAATCGACCGGCAGATAATTTAAGGCCCGGTGGTTAAACCGTGGTGTAAAATCCCAACCGCTTTCGGCTTCGGCCAAATCGTTCAAGTGATTAATATCGTAGTAGCGGCTTAGGCCTTGATAAACTTTTCTAATGTGGGGCTTGCTTGTACCCATCCAGACGGTCTGGTACTCGCTTTTGGCCACTTCGATATTTTCACTCAGCCACTTACTGTCAAGGTTGTAGGCCTTATAAACATCCAGGATAAAACTGGTCAGAACTGGTGGCTGTGAACGTCCGGTAAGGTAAGTTCTTGAGGCGTTTGGAATCGCCTTAAAGCGCCTATAAAGACTTGTCAGGTCTTCCAGAACCCCCATAACCAACTCTTTGTGCTGGCCATCAAGTAACATGCCTTGCACCATAAAATAGCTGTCCCAATAATAAAGCTCATTAAAGTCAAATTCGTGCCCGGCTTCGTAGGCCGGTACTAAGTATGGTTTTGGCAATCCCAGCAGACTTTCATCGTCTTTTGGATGAAAGCGGGTAAGTTTGGGCCAGTACTGGGCAATATAGATGCGCGCC
>JACRBB010000033.1 GCA_016234585.1 Candidatus Saccharimonadota bacterium | reverse complement strand
TTTTCGTGATTTTTTTAAGGTTATTGCCGGCATTTTAGTCTCGCGCCGGATACTCAAGAAGCTAAAACCCGACGTGGTTTTCTCTAAGGGCGGTTACGTGGCCGTGCCGGTCGGTATCGCGGCTCACTGGCGCCATATACCAATAGTTACCCATGACTCTGACGCAACATCCGGACTTGCCAACCGGATAGTCGGTCGTTGGGCGATTATTCATGCCACCGGCATGCCTGTCGAAAATTATTCCTATCCTAAAGATTCAGTAAGATATGTAGGCATCCCGATCGATGAGCGCATTAAGCCCGTCAGTAAGGCTGCTCAGGCCGATTTTAAGCGCCAGCTAGGCTTTTCAGCGGACGATTTGGTACTTTTGGTGGCTGGCGGTGGCTTGGGTGCGAAAAGCCTCAATGAGAAACTGGTGAGTATAGCCCCTAGTTTATTTGAAGCTAACCCCAAGCTTAGGATCATCCACCTGACTGGCACGAAGCACGAGCAAGAGGTGGCGGCCAACTACACGGCTAGCCTTGATTCTGACCTGCTACAGCACGTCAAGGTAGTCGGTTTCACGGATGAATTTTATAAATACAGTGGCGCGGCTGATTTGGTAGTGACTCGGGCCGGAGCTACGGTAATGGCAGAATTTGCAGCCCAAAACAAAGCCTGCATAGTCGTGCCAAGCCCATTTTTGGCCGGCGGCCACCAACTAAAAAACGCTGAGGCTCTAAGTCGCTCCGGCCTAGCCGAAGTCGTGGCTAACGATGCCAAGCCAGGAGTTCTGCGGACAGCTATTATCGATCTGTTAGGTAGTCGCTTAAAACGTGAGTCGCTAGCTAAAAAACTTGGTGGTACTGCCCATAACGATGCCGCTAAAAGGTTGGCAAAAATCTTATTTGAAGTCGCCGGGCAAGAAGATGGTTCTCGTCGTGGCCAATAAGGACACTGCCAGACCGCGCAACCGGCCTGGTGTTAAAACAGACCGACCTAAACCGCCCCTTACTAAGTATTACCGTTCGGGTGATCCAGTGGCAGCGCAGCGGAGCCCGTTCAGACCATCTATGCTCAAAGCCAAGCGTCGGCGTTGGTTAACTGCATCTATAGATATCGTATTCGTTATAGTTGTCCTATTTTGTCTGGTTTACAGCTTGATAGTCAGGCCTAACTCTAAATTACTGGTCAGTGATACTTCCTATCGCTCGGCCGAAACCTACCGCCAAGCCGTGGCTGGCAAGCTAAAGGCACTTAGGAACAAGAACAAGATAACTTTGGACGAGAGTGGCATCAAGTCCTCCTTAGCTAAAGAGTTTCCGGAAATCGCTGACGTGTCCGTGGAGCTGCCACTTTTGGGGCAGACGCCGACCGTCAGGCTCAACATCTCCAAGCCGGCGTTTTTTTTGGCTAGCGGCGGCCAAACCTACATTGTCGACTCGCAGGGTCGGGTAGCTGGACGAGCCACTGATTTACCTCAGATAAAAAATCTAACCACGGTTACCGATGAAAGCGGTTTTAACGCGGAGCCTGGAAAACAGGTATTAAGCACTGCCGAGATAAGCTTTATCGAGGTCATTATCGCTCAGGCCAAACATGGTGGTGTGCCCATAAAGTCCTTAACCCTGCCGCCACTGGCAGCCGAACTGGATCTGCGCTCGTCCGACAGGGGATATTACGTTAAGTTCTTTATGGGCGGCGATGCTTCGCAACAGGCAGGGCAGTACCTGGCCGCCCGCCATAGCTTTGATCAAAGTGGCGCGCAACCCGGACAATATCTGGACGTCCGGGTGTTGGGCAAAATTTTCTATAAGTAGTCCCCGCTGCCCCGCTAGTTCGTATTTTGTTTAGTATAGTAATTACCAGCATTATATATAAAAATATATAATTATATCAAAATACACAAAAGTCAAATAATTGAAAATTTAGACAAGGTAGGGGAAAGCTAAACAAAAACATGAAGTAGCAAAAAAGCAAATACTAGGATCGATCAGGCTGTGGAAAACTTATGGTAATTATGACTTTTCACGCAAATAACACAAGTAATAAAAGATAACCTATAAAGCTAAGCTATGAGCGTGATATATTCGAACCGGCGAATGGGTAACTCAGGGCCTTATGGCCAAACGCGAGCAGGTATCCCCTGTTAGAAGAGGTATTACTTACCAACTATAGTAATAATATAAGAGTCGTAAAATATACATTGTGCGACATAAACTCTATGGCCCTATTCACGCCACTTTCCCGCTTTTGTGGCTCTTTGTTTTTAGTATTTTTATTTTTTTATATTTTGCCCTGCCGCCATCCAGTCCCCACATTCCTTTACTAACCTAACGATTTACGTTTACCCTAAACCAAGCCCATAAATTATATGTTCGTAAAATGTTCTAAACAAGGATTACCGAACTATAGCTGACTTGATGTAAGCACCCTAGCTAAAAAGTGGGTCAAGCGTAGTGCAGCCCGAGTTCACTAAAAGCTGCGGGTCCTGCCACTCAAGGCTACCTCCCATCGTCCTCTACTAAAGTCTCCGGGCGATGGTGTGCCCTCCTTCCGTGTCACCCCCAGCTTTTAGTGACCCGGTGTGTAACGCACATTTTTTAGCTAGGGTGCTTACAAATGCCCTTGCTGGCTTTTAGCGGAGCCGGACGGTGTGTTCCTCGTCCGGTACACGTGAGGCAGGCGCGGCACTTGCCGTATTTTGGGGCTGTGTTGAGGGTTTTACTAGTTGGCCGGACCCAGAAGTCTTATTTTTGCCTCTGGAACGGCTACGGCGGCGTTTAGAGCCGCTTGGGGCGGGTTCGGGCTGGCTGTGTTGCTTAATAGGCTCTTGTAACGCCGGTCGGTTGTCGGATGGTTTAATCATGGTGGTCGCTAGCTTACCGACGTGGCTACCGGAGGGCTGGTGTTTGTCGGCGCTATTAAGCTGCACTTGGGCTTTAGGGCGGATCGGCGCGGCATCAATTGGTGTTAGCGAGCTGGCCGGAGCTTCGAGCCCGGCCGCTTGGCGAACCCGGGCGTCTACTACTGATTTTTCCTGGGCATAGCGTTGCCGCGACAGTTCTATTATTTGGGTTGATGAATCGGTTGGCGAAGAAGGCAGGTTTAGAGTTTTGGCTGAAAACGGCGAGGCTTTCTCGCCATTAATTATCATGGTGGCGATAAAAAATCTGGCATGTTGCTGGATTAAATCCCCTGCCTCGAACTGCGGCTCGAAGTATTTTTGCAAGAACGGCGCGTCGTCAGGGCTGACTCGGAAGCTGATAATGGTGCCGACATTGCCAAACACCGCGTCGCGGACCGGCTCGCCCATCTGCGATATATATTGATTAGCTACGGTTAAGTTAAGGGCGTACTTGCGGGCTTCGCTTAAAATCGTGGCGAAACTATCGGTAGCAAAGTTCTGAAATTCGTCTACGTATAGGTAAAATTGCCGCCGCTGATCCTCTGGCACGTCGGCCCGACCCATGGCCGCCAACTGGATTTTAGTAACCATCATGGCTCCCAAAACACCGGCGTTATCCTCGCCCATTAAGCCTCGGCTAAGGTTAACAATCAAGATTTTACCTTCGTCCATAATCTGGCGGAGGTTAAAGGTGCTTTTTGGCTGGCCGATGATATTTCGAATCATCGGATTAGCCGTAAAGGCCCCAACCTTGTTCAGCACTGGCGCTACGGCTTCCGAGGCGAACTTATCATTCCAACTGGCAAACTCAGTTACCCAGAAGTTTTTGACCACCGGGTCGTCAATATAATCGATTACGCCTTGTCGGAACTTTTTGTCAGTCAGCATCCGGGTGATATCCAGCATCGTGGAGTTGGGGTAATCGAGTAGCGCTAGCAAGGTGTAACGCAATATATACTCCAGCCTAGGGCCCCAGCTCTCGGCGAAAAGCCGTTTTAAAACACCAACTAGTTCGGAACTGATGTGGCCTTTTAGGGACGGATCAGTAATTTCTAAGGGGTTAAAACCAATCGGGAAGTTGGTATCAGCCGGGTTGAAGTAAACTACGTCGTCTATACGGCGCGGCGGTATGAAGCTCAGGACGTGCTGGGCGTAGTCGCCGTGTGGGTCGATGACCGCAAAGCCTTGGTCGTAGTAGATGTCCGAAAGGGTCAGCAGCTCCAAAGCCCCCGATTTACCGGTGCCGGTCTGGCCCAGGATATAAACATGCCGACCACGGTCGGCGCGCCAAATGCCGAACACACTGTTATCGCCCCTGAAGTTAGTTACGCCGAATAAACTGATGTCTTTCTCTTCACCAGGCACGGCTATCGGTATGTTGGGCGGCGGTTCGGCCGTTTTGGTAGTCGCCCAAACTATATTGGGAGTTTCTACGGAGGTATGCGGCAAGTGGAATAGACTGGCCAGTTCTTCGATGTTTAAGATAAAGCCGTGCTCTATAAAATGCCTGGCCTGGTACTCTATTTGTTTTTCCCGGGAAAAACTGGGTGATTTGGCCTCAAAACCGTTGAGGTTGGTGGTGTTGAACTGTTTGAACGCTCCAACCAGGGCTTGCATACGCAGCCGGGCGGTGTGTTGGTCGTGGCCGGCATATAGTAGACGGATTTTGACCTGATAACCGAGCTTGGTTCCCTTCTCCTGGATGGCCGTCACGCGGGTCTTGTCGCGCTCGGACATCTCCGGCGCGCTCGTACCCCCCGCCGAGATGCCTGTTTCTGGCGGTTTGGCCAGGGCCCCGAATACCTGGCCAGCGTAACTAAGGGCTGCTCCCCCTGCTCCGCTACCGAGCAACCGACGGCCTTTTTTAATCTGCTCGACCGTTTTAACACCCTTACGGTGCCAGGTATCAGGTATCGGCCGGGCGTTGATTTGTATCCACATTTCTTCATCGTCTTTGTCTAGTTTGGCCAGTGTGGCTGTGATGGCCGCTAAGGGGTCAACCTCAAAGCTGGGAAAAGTTTTGATGGGGATGGTTTCGTTGTCGGTCAAGGTCAACTCGGCGCTATGGATGACCGTTTGGTGGAGGCGGCGGTCAGCGTAGTCTTCGGTTTGTTCGTAAATCTGAGCCGTCGGGTATTGGGCGTATATCTGTCCTTCGACAAAGGCCTGTAGGTGCTTTGGCGTCCAAATGTAAAACCGGATACGCTGGCCAATGGCGACGACTTCCAGACTGATGTGCTCCTGCAAGGTTCCGGACAGCTTTACTTCCTTTTTAGAGCGTAAAATACCGTGCAGGGCCGCCAGCATCTGCTCGGCAGCCAATTCTTTCTTATCATTGGTACGCGGTACCTCGAGCATCAACAGACAATGCTCATGCGCCGCGCCCATGTTTTTTACCCTGAATAATCCCATATATAAATACTAGACTCTAGCAAGTTCATTATACATCTTTTAGCGTTAGCGTGACCGCTGTAATTACCAATGACTCCATACTAAAAGAGGAAGCCCACAGACAGGCTCCTCTTTTTATCAATAGTTTAGGGACTTTATTCAGATTCAGCGAGGGCGTAAGTGGCTTTGGCTACCCGCTTAAACTGCTTTTTGCCCTGAAGATTAAGCAGGATGGTAGTCTCTTTAACCTGCCGGCTTTTTAATACCCGGCGGACAATCTCGTCACGGTGCAAAGGACCGTTTTCTTTTCTTAAAACCTCGGCTATGACGTCAGAAACGGTACCTCGCTTATAGCCCCACTCTTTAAGGGCGTAAATACCGCGGCCAATCAGCACAAAGCGCTTGTCTTTGATGAGTTCGTTGTGGATGGCCTGGGTAGTGACATTTTTTCGCTTAAAGTCACTTTTTTTGATGGCTTCAGCGATTTCCGAAAAGTGCATAGGTTTCTTGTTGTCATGCAGAATGACGTAAATTTTGTCCCTGATGTTCTTGGGATTGACCATCGGCCACTTAACTAGTCCCCATCGTCCGTTTAGCGAGGCGATCCCCTTGGAAATACCGGCTAGCGCTTCAACGTGCTTTGGGTTATCGCTGCCAATTTTACCGGTGATTTCGTTAATGGTTGTAGGTTCACCGATACCCTTGATGGCTTCAGTGATTTTACTGACCATGTCCCTTATGGCCTTTTCAGTGTGCTCGCTAGCTAAACCGATAGAGTGGAAGAAGTGGTCGTTGTCTTCTATGATGACTATACTGGGGCTAAGATGCGCCAAGAAGGCCACTCGGGCTTGGTCGAGTTTGTTACTTTCGCGTGTCAAGCGGGCGCTGATGTCACTGATGCGAGCGACGTTTCCCATATCTTTTAGGTGGGCGCTTAAGGCCTGGTCAATTTCCTTGATATGCGGCAAATCACGGCTGGCACTGGCCCGGAGTTTAGTTATAATGGCTTTTTCTAGCTGTCTGACGCGTTCCCGAGTGATGCCAAGCAGCTCACCAATTTGTTCCAGCGTTTCGCGGCGATCGAACAGACCAAAACGGCGGGCGACTATTTCACGCTCGCGTTCCCGTTCGATTGTTCCCAGGATATCCTGGACTACCTTTTCTACGTCAAGTTCTTGCTTGGCGGCTGCCTCTTCCATCTCTTCTCTTCTCTGTTAATTACTGATTTACGG
>JACRBB010000003.1 GCA_016234585.1 Candidatus Saccharimonadota bacterium | reverse complement strand
CGCCCGTACCCAAAACAGGGACCGGAGGACATCAGACGACAAGTACGCCGAACCGCAAAGCCGGCTTTCATTCGATAAACAGATAGCCGGTATGCAGCACCCCAAGGGCGAAGACTACCTAGTAATCAGCGGAAAGCATTCTTTCGCGACCCAGAAAAGCGCTATCATCAACCGTCTTTATCAGGTAGGTCTGATCAACAGTGAAACCATGCAGAGTAACGTCGCTAAACCCGGGCTTGTAAACCTGGTCCCGAATCTCAACGGTGGCCGGGTTGATATGACGCGGCGTAATATAACCATAGGCTGAGTATGGCTCAGCGAGTCGTGCTAATACCTGGCATAGGCGAGGTCACATTAGTCAAGCGGCGAGGTAGCTCGCACTTGCGCCTAAGCGTCACTGCCAACGGCCAAGTAAGAGTTGGTATGCCCAGCTGGACGCCATATGTCGCCGGCATAGCTTTTGCTAAAAGTCGCCAAGACTGGATTACCGCTCAGCTTAATAAGCATCCGCAAATCGTTCTTAGCGAGGGCAACCTTATTGGCAAGGCCCATCGTCTGCACTTTAATGGAGTCAAACAACCGCTTCCTAAAGTAAAGACAAAGATGTCGCCTACCTCAATAGAGATAACTACACACCTTGCCTATGACTCGGCTATGGTTCAGGAAAAAGCTCAGGCTGCCTCAGAACGCGCTTTAAAAACTGAAACAGTCAACTTGCTTGTACCTCGCTTGGCTAGCTTGGCCACGCAACACAACTTGACCTACAAAGATGTGAAGGTCCGCAAGCTGACCTCCAGATGGGGTAGTTGTTCCAGCGATAAGACAATAACGCTTAGCTACTACCTCATACAGCTACCCTGGCCGCTGATTGACTACGTGCTACTACACGAACTGACACACACCGTCCACCTTCACCACGGCGCGGATTTTTGGAATGAATTAGAGCGCTTATTACCCTCAGCAAAGAAAATAAGCAAAGAAATAAAACACCATAAGCCGCGGATAGAACCAGCATAAGCAATTTGTGCCATAATAGGAGTGTCTATGAGCACCCTGCCCAAATTAGCCCAATCGCCAGCTGACGAGCTAGATCATAACAGGCTGCTGGCTTTAATAAATAGTATGAGCGACGGGGTGCTGGCATTAGACGACAAGGCTAAGATAATCTTAAGCAACAGCGTGGCTCTGAGTTTATTGGATTCCAACGCTATCGCCGGCCAGCAAATTGGCCAAGTATTAAAATTATTTAATAAAGCCGGTGAGCCCATAAGCCTAGAAGACGTCATTTTTAACACCGAAACACCTGTTGCCAACCGTGATTGGCACATAAATTATGACGACGGTAGCAGTCTAAATTTGTTCATTAGCATATCGCCGGTACGCCACGGTTTTGGCAGTAGCGGCCAGAGTGGTTACGTGGTATTAATAAGGGACATAACACGAGAAAAGTCTATCGAAGAAGAACGTGACGAGTTTATCAGTGTGGCCTCGCACGAGCTACGAACGCCTATCGCGGTTGCCGAAGGCAGTATAAGCAACGCTTTGCTGCTTGCTCAAAAAAAAGGTATTCCTAGTACGATTACTGATACACTAAACACCGCCCACCAGCAAACAGTTCTTTTGGGCAATATGATTAACGATTTATCAACGTTGTCCAGAGCCGAACGTGGCAGACTTGGCATGGTTGTCGAGGATTTTAATGTCGACGAACTGGTAGCATCTCTGGTGCACGACAATACGCCAGCAGCCGAGACAAAAGGCCTAACGATCACTTATAGACCAGATGATCCGGCTGGCAATCTCTCGAGCAGCCGACTATACGTCCGCGAGATACTACAAAACTTTATTACTAACTCCTTAAAATACACCGAAAAAGGCGGCATAACTCTGAAGGCCAACCGCAAGAATGACGGGGTAGAATTCACAGTTAGTGATACAGGGATCGGCATCGCTAAAAGCGAGCAAGCTAATCTGTTCACAAAATTCTTCCGAAGTGACGACTGGCGTGTTAAGCGGATCAACGGGACTGGCCTTGGCCTTTACGTAACATCAAAACTCGCCAAGCTTCTTAACGCCAAAATGGACATGGAAAGTGAACTGAACCAAGGCAGTACGTTCAGACTTTACGTGCCAAGCATCAGGCAACCGCAAAAACAGTAACTTACCTCTGCTATAAAGGTTGCACAAATTCCTCTAATCAGGTAGTATTGACATTGACAGCTTACTCTAACAAGTAAGCTTTTTTATTTTCTAGGGAGATTTTAAATGGCCGATTCGTCTAAACCAAGCCGGAAACCGCGTATCCGCAAAACCGCTCCAACGGTTCGGGAAAAGGCCCAGGCGGCGCAGTCTAAGTCAGAATCTGCCAAACCAAAGAAACTCCGGCGCCTAGCCAAGGCTACAACCAAGCCGTTTCGAGCAGCAAAGATTCCTAGCAGCCCAGCAACCAGATTTCTGGGCCGGATTGGAAGAGCTCTCCGTAAAGTATTAGGCTGGTTGGTCCCCCGTTACTTCGTCAACTCTTGGCGCGAGGTTCGACTTGTAGCCTGGCCTGGCAGAAAAGAAACCTGGCGCTTAACACTGGCTGTCGTCATATTTGCCATCGTGTTCGGGGCCATGGTAGCCGGCGTGGATAAAGTAATCGATGTGTTGTTCCGTAAACTAGTACTTAAATAAGGATAAATTAAATGACCAAACGCTATGACTCCAGCCGACAATGGTATGCCATTCACACCTAGAGCGGCTATGAAGAAAAAGTGGCCGATAGTATCCGTCAACGAGCTGAATCCTTAGACATGGGTGATAAAATCTTCCAAGTCCTTGTGCCAAAAGAAAAGATGATTGAAATTAAAAACGGCAAGCGCAAAGTCGTGGAAAAACGCATTTTTCAGGGTTATGTCCTGGTAGAAATGAAGCTGTACGAGGACGCTTGGTATATCGTGCGCAACACGCCTAACGTGACCGGGTTCGTGGGTACCGGCACAGAACCAACTCCCGTAGAGCCTGATGAAATAGCCAAAATATTAAAACGCATGGGTCGAGATGAACCAAAACACAAGTTTGATTACCGGGTCGGTGAAGTCGTTAACATAGTAGACGGGCCGTTCAAAGGTTTTGATGGAGCAATCAACGAAATAGACGCCCAAAAAGGCAAACTGAAGGTACTGGTAAACATGTTTGGCCGTGAAACACCGGTTGAACTTGATGGTCTACAGGTAAAGAGAGTTTAAGGAAATTATTATGGCAAAAGTACTAAAGGCAAGTTTAAAGATGAAAATCAGGGGCGGCCAGGCCAGCGCAGCGCCGCCAGTTGGATCTACATTGGGTCAATATGGCGTCAATATGATGGACTTTATCAATCCGTTCAACGAAGAAACCAAAGACCGCTTGGGGCAGAACCTCACGGTTCACATATCAATTTACGACGACCGAACAATGGACTGGCGAATTGTTGGCACGGCTACTGACGAGTTGATTTTATCGGCGCTTAAGGTGGACAAAGGCTCCGGTAAACCAAATAGTGAGAAGTTGGATAAGAAATTAAGTGATAGCCAACTGACCGAAATTGCCGAAACCAAAGCTGTGGACATGAATACCAATGATATAGACGCCGTTAAAAAAATGGTGGCTGGCACTGCCCGCAGCATGGGCATAGAAATCGAGGCCTAAAATGTCATCTTCAGAAGGTTATCCAGGCACAGGTAAGGAGGCGGCTATATCGGAAGTAGCGCTTAGAATAGCTACGGCTGTAGGAGACCATATCGCTGCAGCTATATCAATTGGCACTATAGAAGAAGGCGATGAGGTTAGAGTTATGGGTAGGGCAATTGAGAAAATAAAAGCTATGGCAGCTGAAAATGTAGAAGTTGATTCACCGAAATTTTTAAAGCTTCCTCCATCAACCGAAATTGATGCGATTCGCTAATAATTAAAAGTGGGAGGATGTTTACTCATCCGCTAGGACCACGAAAGGACAATAAATGACCAAGAAAGAAGAGCAACCAGCGGAGACTGAAATCAAGAATACTAAAGACAGTGGCGCCAGCAAAAATGCCGCTAAAAAGTCGAAAACCGAGAAAGTTGTAAAAACACCTGCCACAGAAAAAATGGTCGAGCAAGCTGAAATTAAAGGTGCTGATAAACCAGCAAAGCCTTTAGCGAAAGCTGGTAAGCGGAGCGCCAAGGCTATTGAAGAAGCCCAAGAGAAAAAGGCTAAAGAGACCCGAAAAGCAAAAGAAGCAACGGCTGAAGGCCAAGAGGCTAAAAAACCTACCAAGAAACCCACCCGCTCAAAGTTAGAACGGACAGGTAAGAAATTTAAAGAAGCCGCAAAGCTAATTGATAAGTCAAAAAATTACACATTGGCAGAAGCTTTGGACCTGGCCGTTAAAACAAGTCCTGTAAAATTTGATGCTACCGTGGAGCTCCACGTCAATCTGAATGTTGACCCCCGCCAAGCCGACCAGAATATCCGCGGCGTGGTAACGCTGCCATCAGGAACTGGAAAGCCCATGCGAATTGCGGTCGTAGCGGAAGCTGATGACGCCAGCAAAGCTCTAAAAGCCGGTGCAGAAATCGCCGGTAGCGACGAGGTGTTCCAGCAGCTGGACAAAGAAGTCATAAATTTTGACGTTCTGATAGCAACTCCCGCATTAATGCAGCGTTTAAGTAAGTACGCCCGCTTACTTGGACCACGCGGCCTGATGCCTAACCCTAAAAGCGGGACTGTGTCCGCCGATGTAGCAAAGGCCGTAACCGAGGCCAAGGCCGGCCGCGCCGAGTACCGCGTGGACAGTAACGGCATAATCCACTTGGGCATCGGTAAGGTAAGTTTTGGGGCGGATAAACTCGACCAGAACGCTAGCGCCGTAATATCTAGCATCCGAGCCGCCAAACCAACCAGCATAAAAAGCGGTTACATCAAATCCCTATACGTCTCCACCTCTATGGGGCCAAGTATTAGCGTGCAGCTTTAGAGCCATCCCTAAAATCACAACGAACCAATGCTTGCGACTGGTTCTAGCTATCAGTTAGACTATTAGTACAAGGAGTTAATCTCAGGTTGATGGGAGTTTTTAGCAACACACAAATCATTGAGGCTATCAATGAAGGCCACATAGTCTGTGAGCCATTTGTTAAAAGAAACGTCTCTCATGCCAGCTTGGACGTGACGCTTGGTCACTACTATTACCGTACTGAACGGTCTAAAGACCATCCTGTCTATAACCCATTTGATAGTAGTGACGTAACACGCTACTTTGAAGGTGCGTTAGTTGCCACGCCCCACAAAAAATGGTGCGACGAAAACGGTGTTAAACCGCTTAAGGGAATTCCGCTCAACCACCCGGTTATTCCTATCCGGCCTGGCGAGCGAATTCTTGCTCATACCCATGAATTCTTTGGAATCATACCGCCGGGAGCTTGCGAGGTTAAGTCACGCTCCAGCTGGGGGCGAAATGGGGTGGCGGTCTGCTTTGATGCCGGTTGGATCGACCCTGGTTATATCAACCGATTAACTCTAGAAATCTACAATCTGAACCACAGTGAGTTGATGCTGTTGCCGGTCGGTGAACGGATAGCTCAAATTATCTTTCACGAGACCGGAGAAGTAAAGGGTAACTACGGAGAGGGCCGGAGTGGCGGTTTTAGCGGAAAGTACCAAAGCGGTACTAATTTAAAAAAACTGATACGCGATTGGACACCTGAGCTGATGCTGCCAAGGGCATACCTGGATCGCCGCCAAGCGCCAACAAAAATTAAGGGCTTAAGGACTCTGTAGGTGGATATGCAGGCATCACATAAGGATAAAGCATGCAAAACCACCCTGGCATATTTATAGTTTTAGAAGGCTCAGACGGGTCTGGTAAAACAACTCAGTTTAACTTACTAAAAGAGCGACTTGAGGCGGTAGGCTACGACGTTGAAGTGTTTAAATTTCCCCAGTATGACAAGGATTCGAGCCACTTCGTGCGCCAATACTTAAATGGTAGCTACGGGCCAGCGACAGACATTAACCCATATACGGCCTCGCTATTTTACGCTTTGGATCGATTTGAAGGAGCACCGCGGATTAGACAAGCTCTTGAATCAGGCAAAATTGTACTCTCGGACCGCTACGCAGGCGCTAATATGGCTCATCAGGGTTCAAAATTCACTAACGCCGCCGAACAGCGCGGATTCTTTGTGTGGGCCGACAGTATGGAGTTCCAGCTCCTGGGCATCCCACGGCCAAACCTAAACATATACTTACGAGTTCCAGCAGAAACATCCTTTGAGCTAATTTCCAAAAGAGCGGCCCGCGAATATACGACTAAAGTACACGATGAGCATGAAGCCGACATTAATCACCTGAAAAAAACGGTTGAGACCTACGACTTACTATGCCAATTATTTCCCAAGGACTTCTACGCTGTAGATTGCACCCAAGGAGGGCGGTTACTTAGCATCCCGGCTATCAACGACCGAATATGGCAGTACTTGCAGCCATTTCTAGGCACAATCCCAAAGCACCAGCCGCACAGTAAAACCGTAAGCTTAAGTGCTCCGGCTGTCCTTGAAACGCCGGCTAACCAGGTAGCTAACATTAATAGCTTTGATGTTGACGCTAAAAGCCAGCCACTTAAGATCAAGTTAAAACACCTCAGCTTATTGGCGGTTCGCAGCATAGCGACAACCACGGGCATAGAATCTCAGGTAAAACCCAGTAAGAAGCGAGCATTTTATGAACCGAAATTCCGTAACCAAAAGTTACTTGGCGACTATCGTAGGGTCGTGAAGGAAACAACCGCCCGCCATCAGCTGATGTTAAAGGTGTTACAAAAATCAGGTACTACCGATTTAAAGATAGCTGACATACTGCTGGCAGCTACGCCTTTAGCTGATTTTTGCGATATCGACATAAGCTGCGAATCCTCCACCCTACAAAAATTGATCACGGATACTTCAAGCTCAAGATTGACCGAACTTAACTCGATAAGCCAAACTCTGTACTCTTCTGCCCGCCAGAAACATCCTGATTTATTTAAATCCCAACAAGACTCAAAGCTATCGCTTGCGCCCCGCGGGACATTCCTTGACATTGCTGACAGATTGCCCCAGACACTAGATAACGCGGATAATCCACTCCAGCTTATCTCCGCCATGCCGCGGAACGAGTTCGAGCTAATCAACGAAGGTCTCTACGCCAACGCCTCAATCGCCCGGGCTGGTATATTAGCGGCCACCGATAACCTTAACTACGAAGAAAAGTCGAAATTGCTGAAGCGATTGCATCAAAGCTTTGATGCTCAAATCACCACTACCCAGACCGTCAGTTACGACTGGGAGATACTTGGTAGTGGTGTAATGTTAAATTATCTTTTAGAGCACCGTCTGTTAGACGGGGTGATAATTCAGCCGGCAACCCCACGGTACGGTTATGAGGTACCCGATTTAGTGTCTGATACAGGAATTGAGGAGCTGTTTACCCGGTGTTTTGACGACAGCTTGGGCTTATTTAGCCAATTACAGTCAGCTGGTCACGACGAAGAGGCCCAGTACGCTGTACTCCTGGGCCATAGACTTAGGTGGCAAGCAACCATGTCGCTTAGCAAAATCTTGCGCCTTAAGGCTTTAAGCAGCGAACCGGACTGTAACCCTGAAATAAAATCACTATTTTCAGCCATGCAATTGGCTATCAGCCAGATGCACCCTCTGACCGGTGATTGGCTAGCAGCACAGGAACTCTTAAAATCTCCTGAAACATCTTCCGCACCAAAAACCAGCAGACCAAAAAAACGCCAAAGAAAGCAACCGAAAAAGCCTACCAAAAACTGATACTTGTAATCGGTTGTCCCATCTGTTAAACTTAACTTTAGATTACCAAAGACAGTAGCTTCCGCCAGCCGGTGGATTAATTCGCTACCGAGGTTGCAATGAAGAACTATAGGTTCTAATCGCTTCAACTTTGGTTTTTCTAGCCAAAGTTTTTTTATTGGCAAACATGTGAAAACAGCCCCTTTACAACCTGGCAATAATCAGATTAAGGAGATTAATTAATGGCTCTAAGTAAACAGAAGAAATCAGACATAGTGTCTGAGGTTAGCAACCTGCTAGCCCATTCAAAATTGACTGTTATCGCAAAGTACAAGGGGACACCGGTAAAGGCCATGCAGCAGTTGCGCAAACAGGCCTCCGAGAACCAAACACAGGTAATGGTCATTAAAAACCGGTTGGTAAAAAAAGCTATCGAGCAAAGCCCAACCTTCAAAGATATTGACGCAAGTATCCTGCAAGGACAACTGCTTTACGCTTTTAGCGCGGAAGACGAAGTAGCTCCAGCTCAGTCGCTGGCAAACTTCGCCAAGCAAGAACCACAGATCGAATTCGTCGGCGCATTAACGGCCGGTGGGCAATTACTGGCCCCCCAGGACGTCAGCGCCTTGGCCCAGTTGCCCAGCAAGGATCAGCTGCGTGGTATATTGGCCGGTACTATTGCCGCGCCGCTAAGCAGCTTTGTAAGTGTGATGTCCGGTAACGTGCGAGGAGTACTAAACGTTCTAAATGCCCGCGCCGAACAATTATAAGTTTTTTTAGAAAAGTTAAGTAAGGAGATAAATTATGGCCGAAAGTGAAGTCAAAGAAGCAAAGCAAGAATCAAAAAAAGTAGAAGTTCCTAAAGAGTTCGCGACTTTAGTGGAGCAGTTAGATAAACTAAGCGCCCTAGAAATCAGCAAGTTCGTTAGCTTTTTAGAAGAGTATTGGAACGTCAGCGCCGCCGCTCCGGCAGTAGCCGTAGCCGCCCCAGCCGGCGGTGACGGTGGCGCCCCGGCAGCCGACGAAAAAAGTGAGTACGACGTAATCCTTAAAGATGCTGGCGCCCAAAAAGTAGCCGTCATTAAGGCTGTCAAGGACATTACAGGCTTAGGTCTGGGTGAAGCCAAGGCTATCGTCGATAGCGTGCCTAAAGCCGTTAAAGAAAAAGTTGCCAAAGATGAAGCTGAATCTATCAAGAAAACACTTGAAGATGTCGGCGCAACCGCTGAGTTAGCCTAAAAAACAATCAACAATTTTTTTGAAATACCCCGGGAATATCCAAACTCGGGGTATTTTGATACTAAGAGACCAGACTGTTTATCCACAGACTAGTTACTTGACACTTTGACTTGGGATACTAACTATGGTAATTTTGGGGTAGTTGAGGACAAACAAAGATTTTAAGAGGCTGGGAGTTACCACGCAACAATGGCAGAGTTACCCGACAAACAGATAAAGCGACTAAGAGCTTTAATTGCTGAAGCAGAGACCAGTTTAGCTGCTGCTAAAGAATTATTGATCAGTTTAGTTGGTGACGACTCGGTTTCGCTTGATAAGGTCAAAGATACCTCTATGGGCAAAGTAATTGAGGGCGTCTTTGACGGCCAAACGATGGTTGGTTCCGACGGCAAGACCTATCCGGTGCCGGCCAACTATGCTAGTAAGTCAAAGCTGGTCCAAGGCGATATCTTAAAATTGACCATCGCTGACGATGGGGCTTTCATGTACAAGCAAATCGGCCCGATCCCCAGAAAGCAAATCGTAGGAGTGCTTAACCAAAAAGACGGCCATTACTTCGTAGACACTGCTGAAAAGAAATATCGGGTTCTTTTAGCCAGCGTTACTTACTTCAAGGCCAAACCCGGTGACCAGGTTAGCATAAACGTGCCGGAAGACGACAGTGTCAATGCCGAATGGGCCGCCTTAGAGGCCGCCCTGTAGCTTTTAAGACTATTGCACAACGCCCCTTAGCCGTCCGCTAAGGTATAATTAAACGTCTATGGGGCAGGCTTTATATAGAAAGTATCGTTCACGTTCGCTTGATGAAGTGGTTGGGCAGGAGCATGTCGTCAAGACTCTTAAAAACGCCCTAAAAAATAATATGATCAGCCACGCCTACCTGTTTACCGGCCCCCGGGGGGTTGGTAAAACCAGTGTGGCTCGCATCTTGGCCCACGAGATAAATCAACTGCCATATAAGGGTGACACTGTGAACCTAGACATCATCGAGATAGATGCCGCCAGTAACCGCCGGATTGACGAAATCCGAGACTTACGCGAAAAGGTACATATCGCGCCGACCGCAGCTAAGTACAAGGTTTACATTATCGATGAGGTACATATGTTAACCAAAGAGGCCTTTAACGCCTTACTAAAAACTCTGGAGGAGCCGCCAGCCCACTGTGTGTTTATTCTAGCTACCACCGAGGCCCATAAATTGCCCGAGACAATTGTCAGCCGAACCCAGCGGTTTACTTTCAAACCGATCAACAAAAAACAAACTGCCGATCATTTGGAAAAAATTTCCGCGGTTGAGAATATTAAAATTAGCCGGGACGCGCTAGAACTACTGGCCGAACACGGGGAAGGTAGTTTCCGAGACAGCATCAGCCTGCTGGACCAGCTAAGCTCCTCTAAGAAAGAGGTCACTAGCGAAATCGTCAGTGAAACGCTGGGTTTACCCTCTGACAGCCTCATAGATGAGCTGCTGGCGGCGGTTAGAAATGGCGAAAATACGGCGCTCGTACAACTTTTGGACAGTTTGCGAGACCAGGCCATAGATTCGGTAGCCGTAAGCGCCAACTTAAGTCGGAAAATACGTGACTCTATGCTCAGCGAATCGGCCTCTAGCGTCGACATTCAACTGCTGCGGAACTTGCTAGAAATCAGCTCCAGCGCCCATCCCCGCTCAAGTTTGGAAGTTTGCCTTTTAGAGGCCTGTTTGGCGTCGAAAAAGCCCAGCGTAAATTCAAAAAACGTGGTGGCCAATAAGGCAACCGAGGTTGTCGTGGAAAAGACACCCGAAGTCCTACCGGATATCCCAAAGCCAGAACCCGTCATCCAAAACGGCGGATTCAAGTTAGATGATTGGCCAGCCGTCGTGAGTAGGGTTAAAGAAGAAGCAGCTTCGCTTTACACAGCTCTTCGTTTAGCCGCACCGAGCCTGTCCGACGACAAACTGACTTTGGCTTTCCAGTTCCCGCTGCATCAAAAAAAAGTAGCCGAAGGCAAGGCCAAAAATCTGATCGGCCGGATCGTGGAAGATTTATCAGGCGCCAAGATGGCCATTGAGTGCGTAGTCGATAAATCCATCCAGCCTAAGATTGAGACGGTAGCGCCAGTGCCAGTAAATGAAATCGAACCTGATGAACACACCCAGACCATTAGCAATATTTTTGGCGGCGGTGAGCTGTTAGAATCTTAATGCGTCAAGTGACCGTATAAATATGAATGAAGATAAACCAAAAGCTATTCAACCTCAAAACCTAGAGGCCGAGGCCAGCCTACTGGGGAGTTTGCTGATTGACGGCGAAGCTCTGACCAAAATCGGCGACATGATCCAGCCGGAGGACTTTTTTGAACAAAAACACAAAGTGATCTTCAGCGCTATGCGGGCGCTTTATGATAAGCGCAGCCCCATTGACCTACTGACGTTAAGCGAACAGCTAAAAAGCAACGATCGACTGGACGCTATAGGTGGCGCAAGTTACCTAACTGAGTTAACGAATTTCGTGCCAACCGCCGCTCACGTCGAACAATACGCCCAGATAGTAGCCGACAAGGCTATCCGTCGTCGCCTGATAGCTGCCAGCCAGGACATCGCCGATGTCGGTTTTGATGAAAAAAAGAGCTTACAAGAACTTATAGAAGACGCCGAATCCCGGTTATTCGAGGTTAGCCAGCGCCATGTGCGGCAGGATATTACCAGTCTGGAATCAATTTTAGGCGACAGTTTTGACCGGATTGATGATTTGCACCGCCACAAAGGTGGATTACGGGGCATTGCCACTGGTTTGGCGGACATTGATAAAAAATTAGCAGGCCTTCAAAGATCGGATCTGATAGTCCTGGCCGGAAGGCCATCAATGGGCAAGACGGCCTTGATGCTAAACATAGCCCTGAATATCGCCACCCAGTCCAAAGAGGGCTCAGTGTTAATTTTTAGCCTAGAAATGAGCAAGGAACAGCTTGTTGATCGCCTACTGGCATCGGAGGCAGGAGTGGGAGCCTGGGAGCTGCGAACCGGCGAAGGTCTAACCGACCAGGATTTTGAAAGACTCAGCAACGCCATGGGAGCGCTGGCTGAGGCTCCAATTTTTATAGATGATACGTCTGGAATCACCGTTAGTGACTTACGCACCAAGGCTCGACGCCTGCACCACCAACATCCTCTATCAGCAATAATGGTCGATTATTTACAATTAATGAGCGGCGGGTCACGCTACGCTACGACGGCTAACCGGGTACAGGAAATTTCCGAAATCAGCCGGAGCCTAAAAATACTAGCCCGCGAATTAAACGTTCCAGTGGTGGCGCTTAGCCAGTTAAGCCGATCCGTGGAAAACCGGTCGCCACAGATTCCCCAGCTGGCGGACTTACGCGAGTCTGGCTCTATTGAGCAGGACGCTGACGTAGTAGCCTTTATTTACCGCGAGGAATACTATAACCCTGATAGTACCCGCCAGAACATCGCTGATATATTGATTAAAAAGCACCGTAACGGTCCAACCGGCGAGGTGGAGCTTTACTTCGATAGGCAACGACAGCGTTTTCGAGACTTGGATACCAAACATGAGTCATCAACTGATAACTAATTTTTGCTATACTAATGCTTATGTTTAAAGTGGTCAGTCGGCGGCTTTCGCGGCAGACTTTAAGAAATGTCCTTGGAGTGCTGAGTGTAGTGTCCGGTATATATCTGCTGTACATATGGCGGTTAGGAACACTGACGCCTGGGCTTAGCCTTAGCGAATCCGCTGCCCGCCAACTCAGCAGTAAGCTTGGTTATATTTCGGACAACCCGATTAACGCTCCGCTGCGCTTACTGCAATACTTAGCCCAAAATCTTGGCCACCACGGGGCTTTTTATATGCGATTCGCCTCGGTTGTTTTCATGATGATTTTCGTAATTTGTCTTTATCTGTTGTTAAAAACTTGGTTTGGGCGATTAATCGGTTTTTTTGGTACTTTACTGATGATAGGAACGCCTTGGTTTATATTGATGGCCAGGAGCGCTACCGGTACCGTCATGCTTTTGGCTCCTTTGGCTATAATCGCCTCCTTTTTATGGCTCACGAGTTCTAAGAAACAACCTAGGCTGGCCTGGGTAACGCTAGTGTGTGTCTGCGCCATCAGTCTATATATCCCGGGTTTAGTATGGTTTACCCTAGCCGCGGGTTTGATGCGCCGACGTGAGCTGCTAGCTAATCTGAAACAAAACGGTCCGATAGTTATATCTTTAAGCGCCATACTGGCCATCGCCATTATTGTTCCACTCGTGCTGGCCATATCCAGGGATTTGTCCATCGTTAAGCAGTTGCTGCTGATTCCTAACCACTGGCAGGGTGTGATTGGCAGCTTAAAATCCATAGCATGGTCAGTCCTGGCGTTATTTTGGCATACGCCTTATCACATAGACATGATAATTGGCAGATTGCATTTGCTAAGCATCACGCAGGTAGCCTTGGCGGCTATCGGCGTCTACGCCATGTGGATCAACGCCCGCAAAGAAACGTATAGTTTATTAGCAATCTTAGCGGCCAGTATAATATTTAGCGGCCTGAACGCTAATTTGGAACTACTGACTTTGGCTATCCTAGCGGTTTGCATATTCGCGACAGCCGGATTACGTTACCTTTATGTGGAGTGGCGCGGCGTGTTTCCGCGCAACCCCATACCAAAAGTCCTAGCTCTTAGCCTGATAGGTTTGGTAATCGGCGTGCATCTGATGCTGGGAGTACGCTACTCCCTCATAGCCTGGCCGCATACCACAGCTACACATAGCCTGTACGTGATAAAATAGTGTCTGTAACCAGAGGAGCTAATATTTAAGATGAGTAAATTCGACCAGGCTAAGTTACTAATGAAAGCCAGAAAGCTGCAAAAAGAACTTCAGAAAGAAATTATCACTACCGAAGCCGGCGACGGAGCGGTCAAGGTAGACATTACCGGTGAACAGAAAATCAAGAAGATACACATTGACCCAGAAGCCGTGAATCTTGATGATATCGGCCAGCTCGAAATGTGGGTTGAGGAAGCCGTCAAGGACGCGATCAATCAAAGTCAGAAACTAGCCGCAGAAAAAATGCAGCCGATGATGGGCGCATTGGGCGGCCTGGGCCTGTAAATACTAATGGGCGCAGTAGTACCGGAGCCACTGTCCAGACTCATTGAGGCGCTTGGCCAACTACCAGGCGTAGGGCCACGCACCGCCGAGCGTTACGCTTACTATCTGCTAAGGGCAGACCAGCTTAAATCCACCAAACTCGCAGACTCTCTTGATCAACTACACGCTCAGGTAACTTACTGTCCCAAGACCTTCGCGCTGATGGAAATCGGCCATGAAGTTAGCCCGTTATATAGCGACCCTAAACGCGATAAAAAACTGGTAGCCGTGGTGGCCGACCCTTTCGATATAATAGCCCTTGAAAAAACCAATGGGTTTTTAGGCACCTACCACGTTCTGGGCGGATTGGTTTCGCCGATAGATGGTATCGGCCCGGAACAGCTGCATATAAAGGAACTGGTAAAACGAATCGACGAGGATAAAGTGGAAGAAGTAATTTTAGCCACTAACGCCAGTGTGGAGGGCGAAAGCACAGCCCTTTTAATCACACAGCAGCTTGGTGATAAGGCAGTTAAGATAACCCGGCTGGCCAGAGGTCTGCCTATAGGTGTAGACCTGGAATATGCCGATCAAATAACGCTTACGCACGCCCTGGAAGGCCGACAAATTTTTTAGAGCTTAGCGTATCTTAGCCTTACCGGTGTTACAATAGATATCAGAATGACCATATATAAAGAGGCTGAGGAAATCCGAAAGATTGTGTCCGGAGCTAAGACCATAGCTATAATTCAGGCCGATAATCCTGATGTTGACAGTTTGGCTAGCTCGTTGGCGCTAGAACAAATTTTGCATGATCTTGGCAAAGATCCAATTATGTATTGTGGTGTTGATTTGCCGTCATATATGCGCTATCTGCCCGGTTCTGACCGAGTTAACAAGGATATGCCCCATAAGTTTGACGCCAGCATAATAGTCGATACCAGCAGTGATAGCTTATTGGAACAATTGGATACCAGCGGAGCCAAAGCCTGGGTAGCGGCTAAACCAACCATAGTGTTGGACCACCACGCCACTAAAGCGACAATCAGTTTTGCTAATGTTATCTGCAATTACGAAGCCGTTGCTACCGGAGAAGTCATTTACGAGCTAAGCCGGCAGCTTGGCTGGACAGTCAGTCTAGACGCTAAGAAGCTCATCACCATGGCTATTCTAAGTGACAGCCTGGGCCTAACTACAGAAGCCACAACGGCCCGCAGTATCCACATAGTCGCCGAGCTGGTTGAAGGCGGTGTGAGTTTGCCAGAAATAGAAAACGCCCGCCGGGAAACGATGCGCCGGGACCCCGTATTGATACATTACAAGGGGCAGCTTCTGGAACGAGTTGAGTTCCACGACAGTAACCGTATAACCACCCTAACCATTCCATGGGAAGAGATTGAAAAGTATAGCCCGCTATATAATCCACCGATGCTGGTGATCGACGACATGCGCCTGGCTAAGGATACCAAGGTAGCCATCTGCTTTAAACTCTACCCGGGCGGCAAAATAACCACCAAAATACGTAGTAACTGGGGAAGCGGTATAGCCGATAAGCTAGCCGAGCACTTTGGTGGTGGTGGCCATGCCTATGCGGCCGGTTTTAAAGTCCAAGATGGCCGGGATTTCAATACTCTGAAAATTGAATGCATAAAAGTCGCCGCCGAGCTGCTCGATAGCCTAAAAACCAACCAACATGAAGCTCTATAACACCCTTACTAAAAAAATCAGCGTCTTTCAACCGCTAAACGACGGTCATGTAGGCGTATACACTTGTGGGCCTACGGTATATGATCATATCCACATTGGAAACTTAAGCGCCTTTATAACAGCCGATATCTTGCGGCGCGTGCTCGGAGTAAATAACGACGTTAAGCAGGTTATGAATTTTACTGACGTCGACGATAAGACAATCCGACGCAGCCAGGAGAAATACCCTGAACTTGAAGCAATGGACGCCCTAAAGAAGCTGACTGAAGAATACTCCCAGATTTTTCTGCAAGACATGGAGTCCGTTGGCAATGATGTAAACGCCATCACATTCGTTAAAGCGACTGACTCCATAAAACAAATGCAAGTACTTATCCATTCGCTATACGATAAGAAATTCGCCTACATTACCGAAGATGGGGTGTACTTTTCAATTAAAGCCTATAAAGATAGCGGTAAAACATACGGGCAGCTTACGGAAATAACCGCCAGCTCCACCAGTGAAGCCCGCATAGCCAATGATGAGTACAGTAAGGCTTCGCCGCATGACTTCGCGCTATGGAAAAAACAGAAAAAAGACGAGCCAGCTTGGGATTTTGAATTGGATGGACACGATTTGAGAGGCCGGCCAGGCTGGCATATAGAATGTTCGGCGATGAGCGCGACGGTGCTGGGACAGCCATTTGATATCCATACCGGTGGAGTTGATCTTATATTTCCTCACCACGAGAACGAAATTGCCCAAAGCACAGCTGGAAAGAACATAGATTATGCCAAGTTATTCT
>JACRBB010000031.1 GCA_016234585.1 Candidatus Saccharimonadota bacterium | reverse complement strand
GCCTTCCAGATCCAAAACGCCGCTGGCAAGAACGTTCTAACTGCCGATACTTCTGGTGGCATTGTAAGTTTAGGCAACTCGGGTGCATCTGGTGTAACCGGTAATCTTAAGTTTAACTTTACTGCCCAAACCGGCTCCATAAGCCTGGTGCCCCTAAGCCCATCCAGTACCGCCTACACCCTTAACCTACCTGCCGAGAATGGCACGCTTTGTTCCACAGGCTCTGTCTGTACTGGCTATGCTGCATCTAGTGGTTCCGGTAGCTACATACAGAATGGGACGTCTACCCAGAGTAACGCCAACTTCAATATCCAATCGGCCAGCAGCAGTAGTGTAGTGGCAACTATCCAAGGCACAACTGGCCAAACAGCAGATGTATTAAAATTAACTTCACCCGACAGAAATTCCTATGCCTTGCTGATAAATAATAATACTTTTGGCAGCCTTGATACCTCTGGATTTGGTTTTTGGCAAGAGAATACTGGCCAGGGGGTAATAGACATTAATAATGGCCGGGCAATTGTTTTGGGTACTAATCAAAATGTAGGTATTGGCACGGCTAGCGGGTCCGATCCAGCCGCTCTTTTAGCTGTTAGTGGCACAGGAAGTACTGGCAGCTTATTTAGGGTTACCGACACTACGGCTACTTCACAAAATGTTTTGGATATTGCCGACGGCGGCGCCACTGCCTTTAGGAACCAAACCAACTCCACCACTGCCTTCCAAGTCCAGAACGCAGCTGGTACAAATTACCTTGGTGTAGATACCGTCAATCAAGGAGTTTTCAGCGGAAGACTGGCAGTTGGTTCAGTCACGGGCAATCGAGCCTTTAGCGATAATTTCGAAACCGGTACTTATGGATTGTGGAATGCTACGGTCGGTACCTCAAGCATAGACACGGCAACCGTATTCGCTGGCGGCTATTCGGCAAAAGTAAACCCAACGGCAAGTTTTGCATACAGGGAAAAGAATATATCTGGCGCGGCCACCATGTACGCCAGGGGTTATGTAAATATTGCATCTACAAGTACCAAAGTCACTTTATTCAGCCTGTACAATAGCACCGATGGCTTTGCTGCCTCTGAGATAACTGCTTACCGCCAAGCTGGCGGTAACATTGCTGTTTACTCAGCTCCCCTAACCGGTGGCGCAGGTGGTGACTGCGTAACTGGTGGCGCCCTAAGCACCGGATCATGGCATAAGATCGAGATAAAAGTTGTGGTAAGTAATACAGGTAGCTGTCAGTTGACAGTTGACGACGGTACTCCGTCTACCAGTGGTTCAGTGGATACCCTGGCCACTACTACTAACCCCAACCGCTTTTCCATTGGCTCACATAACGGTTCGGAAACGGACGTAACCTACTTTGATGAGTTGTCGGTTGATACCCAAGCCATTGATAACTCTGGATCGTTAACAGTCCAAGACACCCTTCACGCCGGTGGCTCTGCGACGTTTAGCGGGGCGGCCTTATTCCAAAACGCTGCCGATTCCAGTAGTAGTTTCCAGGTTATGAATGTTGCCGGAAATACCTACCTATCTGTAGATACCTCAGGGGCAACAGTCTCAGTTGGTAATACTGGCATAGCCTCGACAGTCCAAATTGGTAATACCACTGGAGCGGTTGCCCAAACAATTAGTATAGGTAACAATGCTACCGCTTCCTCTACAACCGCCTTGACCGTAGGCAACTTGCTTGGTACATCAGCTACAACTATCCAAGGTGGTACAGGAGCTAGTGCTATAGCCATACAAGCTGGGAATGCCGGCACGATTACAATTGGTAGTCAAACAGGCTCAACAGCAAACACTATAAATATAGGCGCTGCTGGCTCCACTACCAATTCAGACAATGTCAGTATTAATAACACTAGTGGCACTAACTCTGGCACTATCACCCTAGGTGGTACCGGCGCGGCCAGTGGTACTATCACGATTGGTCAAGCCACTACCGCTAATAACACTATAAGTATCGGTTCTGGTAACTTAACTGCCGCCACCCAAACCATCACTCTAGGTGGTGGCACCACCACTACCTCCGGTGGCTTGGTATTAAACCTGGGCACGGGTGTGCCAGGTGCCAGCACCACTAAGACTATTCACATAGGCGATGGCGGCACTACCACCGGGACTGTCGGCATAACCATAGGTAGTATCGGTGCGGCCGCCCATACTACTACTATTCAGGGGGGTAATGGGGCGGGGGCTGTATCTATCCAAGCGGCAGCTAGCGGCAGTGTATATATAGGTACTACTAACAGCAACAACCTATTTGTTGGTGGCAACATCTTAGCCTTCGCGGCTCCCACGGGTGGGGCTACCAGCCAAACAGCTACAAACGTAGACACGACCGGTGACGTTGGTATAGATACTGAAATAAAAATCGGCGGTGATGGCTTGGGCGTAATATCTTATTACGACAACACCAATCACGACCTAAAGGTTGCTCACTGTAGTAACGCTGCCTGTACCTCTGCAACCACAACCTCACCGGATACAGGCGGTGACGTTGGGCAGTACAGCTCTATGGCTATTGCGCCAGATGGTTTCCCAATAATCTCTTACTACGATATAACTAACACCGCGCTTAAGGTTATAAAATGTGGTAATGCGGATTGCACATCTGGTAACACCACAACTACGTTGGATAGCCAGGGTGCTAACAACACCGGCCAATATACATCCATTGCCATCGGCATAGATGGCTTTGCGGTAATATCTTACTACTACGCCACGGGTGGTGACCTATATGTAAAACACTGTACTAATGCTACTTGTTCAACCAGCGACACAGCTACAGCACTGGATACTACTAACACAACCGGCCAAGACACGTCGATTGCTATCGGCACCGACGGCTACCCCGTAATATCTTACTACTATGCTACGGGCCTAGATCTTAAGTTTGTTAAGTGTAATAATCTCTCGTGTTCATCCTTTGCTACACCTGTTAGCCTTGATACGGCTCAGGATGACGGTGCATATTCCACAATGGCCATCGGCACCGACGGTTACCCGGTTATTGCTTACCAACAGGGAACGGGAACGGTCGGAATGAAAGTGGCCAAGTGTTTGAATACTGGCTGCACGGGCACTCCAACTCTCACAATTGTTGATAGCTCGGTTGCCAATGTTGGAGCTTATACCTCACTTGCCCTGGGCCAGGATGGCTACCCGGTGATTTCCTACAAAGATTCAACGAATAGCAGTTTGAGGGTCGCCAAGTGTGGTAATGCCTCTTGTTCCACTGGCAATACATTAACCACTGTGGATGTAGATGCTGGTTCGCCTGTATACGGAAACTATAGCTCGCTTGTTGTAGCGGCTGATGGGCTGCCGCTTATTTCTGAATATGATAGCTTTGGTTCCGACTTAAATCTTAGGGTAGTTAAGTGTGCTAACCCGGCTTGTAGCCAAACCACAGGCGGTTCTATAACAGGCGGTTCGAACATTGGTAGCGTAACCAACTACTTTAATGATATTTATGCTGCCAATTACTATGGCAAGACCTTCTCTATCAGCAACTTTGACCTTGCCGAGGAATACTCTGTAGAAGATAATAGCTTACAGCCTGGCGAAATCGTAGCCCTTAACACCGCTACCGGCAAACTTAAGCGGGCCGCTCCTGGCGACAGACCTAACCTGCTAGGTGTGGTTTCTACCAAACCCGGTCTGGCATTAAGAGATTACGAACATCCATCTGACGATAAGAAGTTAATTGCACTAGCTGGTAAAGTGCCGCTTAAAGTGAAGGGCGATATAAACATAGGTGACCCAATTACCATATCTGACACCGACGGAGTAGGCGTAAAGGCCCAGTCTGGCGGAATGATTGTCGGCCGCGCGCTTGAAAATCACACCGGCGATAACATCGATAGCATAACTATATTTGTGCAAACCCAGCAGTACTTTAACATCTGTGACTTGCAAGGTGACAGCGGTATAGCCATGGATATTAACGTCGGCAAACTGGCGGCTACGAACCTGACAGTAAACGGTGACTCCACCTTTAATGGCAATATTACACTAAAAGGACACGTAATTGGTAACTCCGACACCGCTGGTACGGTTACTATTTTGACAGGCCAAAACGGTATCACCTACAGCTTTGCCAAGCCTTACGCAAGCGCTCCATTTGTGGTGGTAACGGCTACTTCAGATGTCGGCAACCTCAGATATTGGGTCGTCAAAACTCCGCAGCAGTTCAAGATCAACCTTTCCGGGCCAGCCCCAGCCAATCTACAGTTCGACTACCTGGTCCAACAGTAGCGGTCTGACCTGATAAACTACCGATTTGGCTTTTTCTATCTGCTTTGAACATGGTAGGATTAAGGGTAGAAGAAGAGGGAATCGTTAAACAAATATGGCCAAACATATAATTGCGGTACTGAATCAAAAGGGCGGGGTTGGCAAGACTACCACTACTATTAACCTGGCGGCATTTTTAGCTCATGCCAACAAGCGTGTTTTGGTGGTAGATTTGGACCCTCAGGGCAATACTACCAGTGGCTTGGGGGTGGATAAGCAGACATTAGACTCAACATTGTACGACGTGCTGTTTTCCCGCGCGCAAGCTACAGACGTCATCCGCGAAGTGACTACACACGGGCTATTTTTGTTGCCGGCCAACGCCCAGCTGGCAGCTGCTGAGGTTGAGTTGGTAAGCGTTATGAACCGTGAACAACAGCTCAAGAATATTCTTAATGCTCTGGACTATGACATTATCCTAATAGATTGCCCGCCATCACTCGGGCTGCTGAGCATCAACGCTTTGACAGCTGCCAGCGACGTGCTGATACCGGTCCAAACCGAATATTACGCTTTGGAGGGCCTGAGCCAGTTGCTCAGCGTGACCCAACAAGTCCGCCAAGCCCTGAACCCCAGCCTTAATGTACTGGGTGTGGTTATGACCATGTACGACAGCCGGACCTCGTTATCTGAACAAGTAAAACAAGAATTGGATAAACATTTTGGTTCCAAAGTGTTTAAAACAGTTATTCCGCGCAATGTCCGGTTAGCCGAAGCACCAAGTTTTGGCAAGACTATCTCGGAGCATGATAAATGGAGTAAGGGCGCCAGAGCCTACAAAGCATTATCTAGAGAATTGGAGAAAAGACTATATGGCTAAGAACACAGGTCTAGGAAGAGGTTTTGACATTTTGATGCCCACGGATTTGGATCCGAGCATTTTAGAAGAAGATAAAAATCGGGTGCAAAAAATACTTATCCAGGATATAAGACCCAATCCGGAGCAACCGCGCCGTGAGTTTGACAGCCTGGCGCTTAACGAGTTAGCGTTATCGGTAAAACAGCACGGCGTGTTGCAACCAATAATTGTTGTTCGGGACGGCTCTAGCTATAGAATTGTAGCTGGCGAACGACGTTGGCGAGCCGCTCAAGCCGCGGAGCTACAAGCTATACCGGCTATAGTCAGGAGCCTTAAAGAGCTTGAAGAAGTTGAACTATCGCTTATTGAAAATATTCAGCGTGTGGACTTGTCGCCATTGGAGCAAGCATTATCGGTGTATAGATTACAGCATCAATTTAACTTAACATTGGAACAGATTGCCTCAAAACTTGGCAAGGCCACCAGTACTCTTAGCAATCTGACCCGCTTGCTGCAGCTGCCAGAAAATGCCAGACAGGCTCTATCAGATGGAAAAATTAGTGAAGGTCACGCCAGGGCGATTCTGGCTCTGAAGGGCAATGAAGCAAAACAGGAAGAATTATTACGTTGTATTTTAGATAACAATTGGACCGTTCGCCAAGCCGAACAATTCGTGGTCGCTGCTAAGAAAGGCGCCAGCTCGGCCAAGGCCACCGGCCGGACAGCCAGTGAAACCGAGATGACCAAGAGTATAAGTAAAAAACTCAAAACGACAGTAAAAATTAAATATACGGCAAAGGGCGGCCAGCTTATTATTGGCTTTAAAGACGAGTCAGAGCTGGACAGACTAGCCCGCGAATTACAAAATAACTGAAATTAAACCGAATGAAAAATTAGTTCAATAAATATTTAAAACTTATGAGCTTTGTTAATTGGCATAACTCTGTATAAAAGTTTTCCAACTACCTGGTCCAAACTTACTGGGCCAAAAAAACGTGAATCCTCAGAATTGGTTCGGTTGTCGCCGCAAACAAATATTTCGCCGGGCCGTAAGATTACGTCCACATTGCCTGGCGTAGTTGAGGCGGTAATTGAGTACTGTCCGGTTTTATCCGGATTGTAGCCGTTGGGATGCTCGTCGTTATATACGGTAACTTGGCCATCACTAACCACCACGCGTTCGCCCGGTAAGCCAATAACCCGCTTAATAAGTTGTTTTTCCTGGTTTCCACCAGAGTCAAACAGACCGGCTTGGTTGAAAATTATAATACTTCCGCGCTTGGGTACGTAAGCGTGGTGAGTGATTCTTGACAAAGTACGAGGAGATTTATTGACTATCAAGCGGTCGCCGTTTTGTAGAGTGGTCTCCATGCTTTGGCCGTCGACTTGATATGACTGAAAAGCAAAAGCTGTGATTGATAGGGCAATAACCGGCGCCAATATAAATAGTAGTACCGTGGAGAATACTGATTTCCAGCCTTCACGTCGGCGTGGTTTAGAGCGGTGGTTGGCCGAGGGGCTGTTATCGCTGCCAGATGGTGCGGCCGATGCGGCCGCAGAGCCGTTAAGAGAACCTAAATCGGGGTAGATCTTGCTGACCGGGCCCGTCATGGGGTGGCTGCTAGCAGGTGGCTCATTACTGCCGACGGGCTGCTGTTGAGGGGCCGGCCCCGGGGCTGGGGACAGTTGATTATCTCTTTGGTTTGGATCCATTAGTGTCTTATTATATCCTCTAAGTGATTATTATGCACAAGCTTTTACGTATTACTAGGGCGGTTCGTAATGATATACTGGACGTTACGTGATGCGCGAACATAAGAAGTTTCAGGGGCCAAAAAGGCCGGCCTCTATAGATGGAATGGTGTCCGATGGACGCCGTCTTGGAGTCCCCACGCATCGCTCTTACCAGCCTGATCGCGGCGTGGCTACTCCCAGCCTGGATTCACTAGTCCGACGCGAAGAGGGCTTTCACCCGATCCGCCAGTCTACCTCTGGGAGTCTGAACGAACTACCAGATGACGAAGCTATTCTTAACGAACCGATAGTTTTAGACGACCAAGGCGATAAGTCCCGTAAAAATCGTCATCTGGGGACTAAACATCATAAACATCCTAGGCTTAGAAAAGTCTTAAAGCGTGGCGCGTTGCTGATAGGAGTAGCGCTGCTGTGTGGTGCGGCTTATCTTGGCTATAAGGTTTATCACACCCAAAAACAAGTGCTTTCCGGCGGTGGCCAGGCTCCGGCCGTCTGTGATGGCAACGTGCCGGTTGACCAATTGAAGACCGAAGGCGACAGCCGGGTTAATATCCTGCTTCTGGGTATTGGCGGCGATGGACACGAAGCGCCCGATTTAACAGATACCATCATGATTGCCAGCCTTGACCCGGTGAATAAGAAGTTGGGTCTTCTTAGCGTGCCCCGTGATCTGTGGGTTAAAATCCCGGGTGATGGCTCGCGCAAAATCAACGAAGCTTACTATTTTGGCAAGACCAGCTCCAAGTCGACCGACATTAATCAGAAGCGTAACGACGGCATAAAATCGGCCGACCAAACCCTGGAAGCGATTTTGGGCATCCCCATTCATTACAACGCCTTGGTTAACTTTAAGGCCTTCCAAGACATCGTTAACGCGCTTGGCGGGGTAGATATAAATGTGCCCAAAGACGAAGCCGTCCACGAAGTCCTTTGGGTAGAGAACACCAGCCAACACTACACTTTGGATGTTCAGTCGGGTCCGCAACATTTTGATGGTACCCGGGCCCTTTACTTCGCGCGCTCACGCCACACCAGCACCAGGGGTGATTTTGATAGAGCCGAACGGCAGAGGTCATTGATAGTCGCCATCCGCGATAAAGCGCTTTCGGCCGGAACTTTCACCAATCCGATCAGGATTTCACAGCTTCTGGACGGGTTAGGCAACAACGTTTACACCGATTTTGATAGCGGCAGCATTAAGTGTCTATATAAAGAGATATCAGAGGTTCAATCGTCTAATATTAAGTCACTCGATCTAGTCACACCGCCAAGCAACCTGCTGGTAAACGGTAATATTCCGGGCGTTTCCACGCTTGCTCCCAAAGAGGGACTCTTTACTTATGACGCTATCCAGGATTACGTTCACAAGGCTTTGCGCGACAGCTTCTTAGCCAAAGAGAATGCCTCTGTAGCCGTTTATAACGCCACCAGCACCGCCGGTCTGGCAACCACTCAGACCAACACGCTTAAATCGGTTGGTTATAACGTGACTACAACAGCCAGTTTGCCAACCGCTACCAACCCCGCCAAGACCGTGGTAGTGGATCTAAGCAAAGGCGCCAACAAGTACACCCGTAATTACTTAGAGAGGCGTTACAATACCTCAGCCGTCACCAGTATGCCGGCCGGTACCGGTCTGACACCGCCGGTAGGGACTCAGTTTGTTATAATCTTAGGTAAAGATGCCTCGTCGACTTCCAACTAAATTTACCAAAATCGTTAAGCCTACCCGCGGGTTCGCGCATTTTCGTCATATCGTGGCGATGTTTTTGTTGCCGCTTATTATCTATATACTGGTCCGAATTGATTTTGTAAGTCTGGCCATTGTACTAGTGCTGCTTAGTAAATGGCGGATGTTCGCAGTTCGTCCCCGTTATTGGCCCGCCAATCTAATTGCCAGCAGCGCCGATATCTTAGTATCAGTGGCGCTTGTGCTGTTTATGGCTAATACGTCCATACAGTGGTGGCAGCTTTTCTGGACAACTATCTATGGCATTTGGTTAATTTGGCTTAAGCCTCGCTCCGACGTGCTTAGCGTTTCAATTCAAGCAATGTTGGCCCAGCTGGCCGGTCTGGCGGTTTTGTATCTGAAGTTCGGTGATACGTCGCTGGTAGCTTTGGTGGCCGGCACCTGGTTGGTGGCTGACCTGGCAGCCAGACACTTTTTAACCAGTTTCGAGGAGCCTCACACGGCGCTGCTGGCTCACGTTTGGGCTTATTTTGCCGCCGGCCTGGCTTTTGTGCTGGGGCATTGGTTGCTGTTTTATGGCACGGTTGCCCAGATAATCGTTATTTTGACCACTGTGGGTTACGGTCTGGGGGCGCTTTATTACTTGGATTCCCACGAGCGGTTGACGGCGCTACTACAGCGGCAGCTGCTGGCGATTATGTTCGCTATATTATTAATCGTGGTGGTTTTATCGGACTGGACGGGCGTTACGGTTTAAGACGACGGGGGCCAGGGCTCTTCAGCTATCGTTCAGATAGGCCGTGTAATAATGGGGTATAAGATGGAAAACGATTCTAAAAACCGAGCTGGCAAGTCGACTCTCGAACCCGAGGCAGAGCCTGGACTGTCCAGCTTTTCTACGGGCAGGACTTCCTCTGGCTTGCCGCATTTTAATAATAAGAACACGATTGTCAAAAAAGCTAAGGGCTTGAGAGGCAAGCTGCCGCTTCGGGTTGTGACTCTACTACTGGCTTGTCTGCTGGTGGGTTTTGGCGGCGGTTGGCTGGCTTATGCTATCCAGAATAATAGTACGCCTTCCACCACCAAGGCCGCCAAGCAGCAATATATCTCTAATGAAAGCCAGCTAATATCACAAATCGCTAAAGACGTTGGCCAAAGCGTGGTGTCCATAGACGTACAAAGTCAGGTTACGGCGGCGCCCGACATATTTGGTTTTTCCGGCGGCCAGACCCAAAGCCAAGAAAGCGCCGGCACCGGTTTTATTATCAGCTCCGATGGCATCATTGTTACCAACCGCCATGTCGTGCCTAGCGGTAGCAGCAGTGTCGATGTTACCTTGGCCGACGGGACCCTTTATAAAGGCGTAAAAGTACTTGGCCGTACCAGCGATAACAGTTCACTAGATGTGGCATTTCTGCAAATAACCGATCTGAAGGGCAAAAAAATAACCCCAGTTACGCTAGGTGATTCTTCCAAGGTACAGGTGGGCGACAAAGTAGTTGCTATCGGCAATGCCTTGGGTCAGTTCCAAAACACGGTTACCAGTGGCATAATTTCTGGTTACGGACGTGACGTAACCGCCGGGGACGGCTCTGGTAGCAGTGGCTCTAGCGAAAACTTGACTGATCTGTTCCAAACCGACGCTGCCATCAACCAGGGTAATTCTGGCGGTCCGCTGGTAAATATCAACGGCGAGGTAATCGGTATCAATACGGCTATCGCCGGCGATGCCCAAAATATCGGTTTTTCAATACCAATCAACGATCTTAAGGGGCTAATAACCAGTGTGCTAGATAAAGGCCAGCTGCTGCAGCCGTATCTGGGCGTGCGCTACATTTCACTGACCGACGATATTGCTTATCAATACAACTTGAGCGTCAAGCGTGGGGCGTACATTGCGCCGCCCAGCGATGGTCAGGAATCTGTAATTTCGGGCAGTCCGGCCAGCAAAGCCGGCCTGAAAGAAAAGGACATCATCACCAAATTAAACAATATATCCATAGACGATAAGACTAGCCTGACCAGCGCTCTGAGCCGCTTCAGGGTTGGAGACACCGTGACTCTAACGGTAGTTCGGGATGGTAAGACCATAACGGTTAAGGCGACCCTAGAAGCCGCCCCCCAGTCCTAGGTTCGCTGACTCTTTATAGGTAAGGTATACTTTTACAGATATGATAGAGAAAGATTTATATTCTAAGTTAATACCGGACAGGCAAACTGGGTCTCAAGATGAGCTTGGTGCGGTAATTTACACTAATCCTACTGCTCAGGACATGCGCTTTACCGAACCGACTCAATCAGAACCAGCACGGGGCGTGGAAGACCCTGGGGAGATTATCGTCAGACCTAGCGGGGCTGGATTCGCAGCAGCGACAAAAGCTGAGCGCGCCAGACGCAACCCATAGGACAGTTACTTGATTAGTTAAGTATTTTTGAAGACTTGGATGAAGTCGGTGGTTTGTGCAAGTTTGTAGTCGTGTTTTTTGGCGACTTTGGCCAGTTTTTTATGTTGGGGTGGCAAGCTCTCGGTAAGAATATATTTTGGTTTGGCTGGCATAGAATCTATTTGCTCGAAAAGACGGCGATATAGGTCCAGACCGTCGGGGCCGCCAAAGATGGCGATTTTAGGCTCATTCATGGCGGCGGAGTTTAGCTGGTAATTGTCGGGAACGTATGGCAAGTTGCATAGTAGGACGTAGGGAGTGGCGAGTAGGGAGTAGACAGGCTCAAGTAAGTTACCTTTAAAAAACTTAACATCCGCCCCAAGTTTTTGGGCGTTGTGTTTAGCTATCGCTAAACATTTTAGGTCGATATCCGTGGCTAAAACTCCGCTGTCAGGCATCTCGAGCTTGGCCATAATCGCTAATGCGCCAGAACCGGTACCGATATCGGCAATCAACAACTTTTTGGGCAAGGGCAGCTTTTTAAGCAGCTCAATCATGGTTTCGGACTCGGGGCGGGGCTCTAAAACATCTTTGTTTACCTTGAACTCCCGGCCGTAAAACTCAGTCTTGCCGCGGATGTAAGCCAGCGGCTCGTGCTTGGCTCGGCTTTTAATTTGATGGTCCAGTTTTTTAAGTTGCGAACTATTTAACTCAAATTCCGGATGGGCTAACAACCAACCACGGTCATGGCGCATCGTGTCTTCCAATAAAACAAGTGCGTCTAACCGCGCTGTCCCGATGCCGTTATTTTTTAACGTTTTTGTTGCTCGTTTGAGCCACTCATCAACCTTCATTTTCAATAAGTTGATGTTCGTAGTCGTGGAGTTTATCTATGATGTCGTCGATGTCGCCGTCCAGGGCGCCGGGCAGGTTGCTCCGGGAATAGTTGATGCGGTGGTCGGTTATGCGGTCCTGGGGATAGTTGTAGGTGCGGATTTTCTCACTGCGGTCACCGCTGCCAATCAGGGCCTTTCGGGCGTCGGTTAACTGCTTTTGTTCTTCGTCTATTTTCATTTGCAGCAGGCGCGAGCGGAGCACGCCCATGGCTTTATCTTTATTTTTTATCTGGCTTTTTTCGTCCTGGCAGGTCACTACTACACCGGTTGGCAGGTGAGTGATACGGACAGCGGAGTCGGTGGTGTTTACACTCTGGCCGCCGTTGCCGCCGCTTCTAAACACGTCAATCCTCAGTTCATCGGGGTTAATTTGGACATCTGTTTCCTCGGCCTCTGGCAGTACCGCCACAGTTACGGTGCTGGTGTGGATGCGGCCTTGGCTTTCGGTGGCCGGTACGCGTTGCACTCGGTGCACTCCGGCCTCGAATTTAAGCAGCCGATAAGCCTCGTTTCCACGAACCATAAAGACTATTTCTTTAAAGCCGCCGGCTTCAGATGGGTTTTCGTTAATCAACTCGGTTTTTAAGCCATGTTTCTCGCACCAACGTGAATACATGCGGTAAAGTTCGCCGGCAAACAGGCTGGATTCGTCGCCGCCGGCTGCTGCCCGGATTTCTACCACGGCGTTTCGCTCATCGTTAGGATCTTTGGGGATTAGGGCCTCATTTAGGGCGGCCTCGGTCCCGGCAATGTTTTGTTCCAGTTGCGCGACTTCCGTTTTAGCAAGTTCGGCCAACTCGGCGTCACCGCCATCGGCCATTTTCTTGGTCTCGGCTAACTGAGTATTGAGTCGGTTTTTCTCGTCAAACAGACTGATAATTTTAGCCAGCTCGCCTTGGCGCTTGGCCATAGCCGGATAGTTACTGCGGCCAAATACATCAGGGTGCTGCAACTCGGACTGCAGCTGTTGGTACTCGGCGCGTAAATTTTGCTCTTGATTATTCATATCTCTCCTTACTAGTGTATAAAAAACTGCTCTAAATGCCCAGGTCGCGCTATTTATTGGCTATGTGACATAATGCTGTGAATGGCGACGCAAAATGAAATAGAACGAACCTATGACTATATGGATGATATTTTTCGAGTCAGTCTGGGGGACCATGCTGACATTACTGGCGCTATGTATAATGGGGACTTTTCGCTAACACTGGACCAGGCGCAACAGAAAAAACATGATTTTATCCTGGATAGCATTAAGCTAAAACCCGGAAGCAAGATTATGGATATAGGCTGCGGCTGGGGACCGGTTTTATACGAAGCGGCGAAACATGGCGGCAAAGGTATCGGTTTTACACTTTCACCGGCGCAGGCCAGGGCCTGTAAAGCCGATGGTCTGAACGTGTTGGTCAAAGACTGGAAAGACGTAGATCCAAAAGATGTGGGCAAGGTGGATGGGGTAGTAAGTGTTGGTGCCTTTGAGCATTTTTGTAGTATCGATGAATATAAAGCTGGCAAACAAGAAGAGATTTATAGGGATTTTTTCAAGTTATGCTCAGACTCTTTGGATAAGGGCGGAAAATTATATTTACAGACTATGCTTTGGGGTAAATCGGTCCCGAATGTAAATGACATAGATGTTAATGCTAAAAAACTGTCTGATTCATGGATTTTAGGCCATATCGAGAAGTTTTACCCAGGCAGTTGGCTTCCTTCAAACATAGGTCAAATTGAAAAGTGCGCAAAACCGTATTTTAAGCTGGTATCCGAGAATAATGGTCGCTTAGATTACATCCAGACCATGAAAGAATGGGGCCGCGCCTGGAAAAAGCCGAGTCTTAGAAAATTTATATTTATGGTAAAGCTGGCGCCACGTTATGCACGCGACAAAGACTTTAGGTACCAGATAACATCACTACGGTATGGCTGCAACCGACTGTGCTTTGAAAGAGAAATCATGACTCATCAACGCATGGTTTTCGAAAAGGTCAAATAGCGGAATTTATTTTTTAGCAGTTTTGACTTGAGGCGTACCAAGTTTCTGGGCGCCGGACTTGGTTTCGCTTTTTCTAACTTTGGGTTTAGCGGCAACACGGGCGTCTTGAGCTTTTTTGGCGGCTTCTCGGCGGGCTTTGAATTTATCTACGCGGCCTTCAACATCAACAATGCGCTCCTCGCCGGTAAAGAAAGGATGGCTGGAGCTGGAAATGTGGACTTTTACCAACGGGTATTCAACACCGTCAACGGTTACCTTTTCTTCGGTGTCAACCGTTGAGCGGGTAACAAAAGTAGTGTTGTCGTTCAGGTCCTGAAAGACAACCGGACGGTAGTTTTGGGGATGTATATTCTTCTTCATAAGTTCAAGTTATTATAACCCCTTTACCCCTCTGGGGTCAACTGCTCATAAAACTGGTCGGTTAGCAGGCTTTTACGCTTACGGGCAGCTTGCGCTCGTTTGGCGTTAATTTCGCGCCAGTTGGGTGCGTACTGTCTGGCCATTGTCGCTAGGCCATTTACAGATACCGATAAAGCTAACCTGTCCTCTTGAATGGTGCCATCGACTTCAGTAGCTCCCAGGTTTCTGATTATGTCGAACGCGGCTTCTTGTATGAGGTAGGGATAGACAATGGGTGACCCTCCGCCAAATGGTTGCTCAATAACTTCTCCATCTGGGGTATTAACAAATAACTCGGCTGTACGTTGAGCTAATTCGGGAGTTAATTCTATACCGGGCATTCTTCGAGAGGACATATAATACATATTTTATAATAAAACATTATTTATATCAATAATTGTATCTGTTGCAAAAATATAGAAACAGGGGTATTGTGTAGGTACAATTAATTAAGCAGTTTGGGTGTGAATCCTCCCAGCGGTAGTTCGTGCAGAGCTCCGCGGGTAAGCCCAAACGAAGAGGAAGGATTAGTAATCAATGGCTACAGATGTAGACATCAAACAACTGTTGGAATCCGGCGCGCACTTTGGGCACAAAGCTAGCCGCTGGCACCCAAAAATGGCCCCCAATATCCATAGCAAACGCGATGGAAACCACATCATAGATTTAACCAAGACGGTTGAAGGCCTGCAAAAGGCTTTGGCTTTTTTGACCGACACAGCCGCCGCTGGCAAGCAGGTGTTGCTGGTAAGCACCAAGCGCCAGGCCAAAGACATCATAAAGTCTACGGCTGAAACAACAAGTATGCCTTACGTTTCCGAGCGATGGCTGGGCGGTATGTTGACCAACCAAAACACCATTGGTGGGCGCATCAAATACCTGAAAGACTTAGAAAACCGGATGGCTTCCGGCGAACTGGCCGCTAAATACAATAAGTTGGAAGTCCAGCGTTACGAAGAAGAAATTGAAGCCATGAACCAGATGTATGGTGGTATCAAAGAGATGGCTGCCAAACCCGGCGCGGTTTTAGTGATTGACGTACTAGAGGATATAAACGCTGTACGCGAAGCCAAAAAACTTGGCATCCCAGTGGTAGCGCTAATTGACACCAATGTTGATCCCACCCTAGCCGATTACCCGATTCCTTGTAACGACGACGCCACCAAAACCATCAGTCTGATTTTAAGCTACGTAGAAAAGGCCATTTTGGCAGGTAAGGCTAGAGCCGCAAAGTCGGCGTCGGCCAAGCCCGCAGATAAAGATAAAGCAGCCGAAACTAAAACCCCCGCAACTCCGGTCGAGCCCCCGGTTGAAGCTGTGAAGGGAATAGGATAAAAAATGAGCGAAGTATCAATCGAGGAAATCAAGCGTCTGCGCGGGCTTACCGGCGTGGGCATAACCGACGCCAAACAAGCCTTGGTAGAAGCCGGCGGGGACTTTGATAAAGCCTTAGCCGCGATGCGTAAAAAAGGGCTGACCAAAGCCGATAAGCGCGCTGAGCGCGAGGCCAGGGCAGGGCTGGTTGGCAGTTATGTACACGATGGCCGGATCGGTGTAATTGTAGAAGTTAACTGTGAGACTGATTTTGTGGCTAAGACGGACGAATTTAAAGAGCTGGTAAAAGATATTGCCATGCACATTGCCGCTGCCGCTCCAGAGTTTGTGAGTGTCGACGACATTCCGGCCGATGTCCGCAAAGCAGCCGAGGCTGAATTCAGCGAAAAGGCTAAATCAGAAGGCAAGCCCGATAACATGATTGCTCAGATAGTTGACGGAATGGTAAAGAAACACTTTGCCGAGAAGTGCTTACTGGAGCAGCCGTTTATTAAAAACCCAGACCAAGTCATTGGTGAATATGTGAAAGAGCACGTGGCCAAACTCGGTGAAAACATCGTGGTACGCCGTTTTTCCCGCTTTGCCCTTGGTGAAGTCAACTAACATACTTTTGGACCGCCAAAAGTATGCAAAAGCTCTCGGACTGCAGCCTCACCGTGAGTAGCTGTTGCTTTAAAACAGGCTTGCTCTAGAACTCCTCCTAAATATGCCAGTGGCATATTTACTCGTTAAACAACTCTCGCACCCAAGGACGCCTCTTTTAAACAACATCTAATCAGGGCTCGGCAGATGTCCGAACCCGAATGTTAGATCTAGACAAAAATAACCAAAAAGTATATAATAAATTAAGTCTAGACAGCTCGGAGTGATCTTTGAGGTTTACCTAGACGGCTTGCTCCCTACAAGTTAGTATGCAAGGAGACTTGGCATGACCGTGATCGTGGTTGTGATTTTTCTAATTGCCCTCGGCACGGTATGTGTCGGCAGCCTCATCGGCGCGTACTTTAGCCGCAACGACATGACCGAACACCGGTACGTCGTCGTAAACGAGGCCTATTGGTGGATCGTCGCCAGTATCGAGGCGACCGATGACCCGCAGCAGGTCGCTTCCCTCGCAACTATCCGCACCAAGCTTGAGGCCGAAGTCGACAAGGCCAACAGGAAGTTCGATAGGCAGAAATTGCCGGACCGCACGACTTCGTTGGCCTAGAAGCACTCGCTAGGCGGATATAGGGAACAGAGCCTTCGCCAATAACGGCGTAGGCTCTTTTCTTTACAGGGAACTTCTCTAATCTGTTAAGCTCTAATTTGAATTTATGAAAAAGCAGTTATTTCTACCGGCGGCCACCATAAAGACCAGTAATAGCAGAAGGGCTTCCGCAAACGTCCAACCCAGGATATTTACCCAGTTTGGGCTCATTTTTGATCTCCTCCCGGAGTACGTGCCGATGTGACTCATCGACGATTAGAAAATTATATAATAATATGGCAATAGCATCAAGAGCTGGTGGACTTATTAGCTTAATTATTGTATTATAGTAGTTAATGTCCGATGTTTTATGAGGGGCGGCTTATAGCTGCCTCTTACTTTTCGGACGAGTTCGTTAAAAAGTCATGGATGACTAGTATTCTGCCTCCTAACAATGGAAGGGGGTCCCAATGGGGCTCCGCAATACGCTGGTACTGACCGCCGGTGCGATGGCCTTGGCCACGGCACCGTTCGCGGTCGGTGTGTCGGCACCTTCTGGTGCTCTCAAGACGGCTGAGCCCATCGTGGTCAGTTCGTCTTCGCAGTCCCAGGCGGCCGTAGTCCGTGGGCAGAGCTTCTGCCTGCCGGCTTCCACGCCGCTGTTCACGCAGCGTGGTGTCTACACCGGCCACTATATCCATCGTCAGCTGCCCATTAAGGGCACGCTGATCGGCAGCCTCAAGGGCAGCTTCAAGGTGGTGATCAACGGGCCGACGTATGTCGGCAAGATGGTCTACCGCCACGCGAAGTTCCCCTGGGTCAAGGCCGATGTCAAGCCGGGCAGCTGTGGTTCCACCACGGTGCCGTCCGGCGCGACTCCGGGTGGTGCTGGTGTCGGCTCGTCGACGGTGGCGCACGATGCCAACGGAGATGGTGTCGTTTCCGCCTTCGGTGGCAAGATCCAGCTCCAGCCGTACACCGTGCTCGGTCCCCATCGTGGGATCGGCGCGAACTTCTGCTTCGACTCGTCGCTGCCAGCGACGGTTTCGATCAACGGAGCGGTGCTCTACAGTGACTCCGAGGACCCCGACCTGATGGTCCCCGGCATGGCCAAGGCCTACAGCTACGTGCCGGTCACGCTGGACGCGTACCACTGCTACACGCTCACGCCGGTCACGCCGGCGGCTAACGCCACGTACCTGAGGGTGAGCGTCGATGCCGTTCAGACCGACCGGGGCGTTCGGCCCTTCACGCTCTTCATGAGCGTCAAGGACATCCTGGCGCGCGACGACAGCTCGGCCGCTCCGGATCCCCTGGGCGACGCGCCGCCAGATGACGGTACGACGGTGGACCCGTTGCTCCAGGAGTACCACGCCAACCCCAACCAGGTGATCCTGGTGAGGGTCAACGCCGGCACGCTAACGGTGGCCAAGGCCAAGACGGCCATCAAGAAGGCCGTCAGGCGGCAGTACTCCGGTGCACGTGGCCTGGATGTCAGGCAGTGCACTGTTCGGAGTGCCACAGCCGTGTACTGCGCCTGGGTGGGCTTCACGATTCCCAAGGCCGACGGCACCGACGTGTACACCGGTACCGCACTGGCGACGCTGCGCAGCAACGGCATCCGGGTCTGGTTCCCGGCCTTCCAGGTCCGGCACACGCCCTTTCGCTAGGCGCCAACACCATCATTCATGACAACTGCTCCCCGTCCTCCGGCTTCGGCCGGAGGCGGGAGCCTTAAACTTATAATCATTTAAATCACACTTTATAATCATAAAAAATACGCCAATCCGTGCAGATTGGCGCAGGAGGAGCTTTATAGCTCACCTTACTGCAACAAAAGAACTCGTACCGACACCGCCCGCGATTGTGAAATCACGGAAACAGTGTCGGCACGATTAAACCTCTAGCGGCGGCTTGGGTCGACTCCCGGTACATTTTTGGGGACGCACGGGAGGATCTCATCATGGTCGATGACCCTGGAGTTGGCTTCGCCGCCATGGGCGTTATATGCCGTTGTCCAGTATCGAGTTCGCCACAACCTCAGATCTACTGCGGACTTCTTGTGCCGTTTGACACACTTCGCAGTCAGTGTGATCTTCATGTGGATAGGGGCGTCGAAGTTGGGGCTGAGGTCGTGGCAGGCAAGTCCGCCTGTGACCTTGGGTGGGTCCAAGTAGGCGCTTTCACAGATCGCGTACTTCAGCGTCACCCAGCCACCGGCGGTGTCCGGGACCTTTGGCACGTATTCCAGCATGAAGTGCACCTGGTACAGGACGATGGCCGGATTGCACTTCCCCTCAAAGTGGCCGTTGGAGATGTCCACACTAGCACTGCTTGGAGTCTTGATGTGGACCAGGTAGGGGGTCGTTGCCCCCTCGGTGCAATGTCCGCCGGGATGGTGAGGGATAGGCGGCGGCAGGTTCTCTGCCGATCCCAACACCAGTGTCAAAGGCAAGAAAAAGCACGTGCACGTAAGCGCCGCCCCTAAGACCAATTTAGCCCACCTGGGCATATCATCCCATTTCGTTGCAGATTTTTAAGGTATCTACGGGTGTAGATCAGTACATATTATAACATATTTTTGACTTAAAATGACGATGTATTGGTTGAACAAATAATTGAAAAGCACCAGCTTCTATCTGGTGCAGACGGGGAGTTGGGCTCAACCCGCAGGTTCGAATACTTATTACTTTTACTACCTCGCTAGGGTTTGCCATGGTTATCAATACCATAACAACCTAGTATCCTAACGAGGTGGAATTTGCCTGTGGTTGGGAAGCAGACTCGCTATCACGATGGCCATTGCTGGTGATGGTAGCGGCAAGACCGAGACAGCGTAGGCAAATATAGGAATAACTACTCCTATAAATACACCAACTACCAGCGTGAATAGGGCTACAGCCCACATCTTGAGGAGTATTGGCTCATCTTGTAGATGCTTGTGAGCCTTATGGGCTATAACGAATGCAATAACGTATGCCAATAGAGAGATCAGTATTTCAAGCACTCTGCTTGCACTCCTTTAACTCACGAGAATATGGAAATTCCGATCAATATGCCCCCCAAAGCACACATACCTATTGCCAGGGCAATAAGGAGTGGGCGTGCAGGGTTTTTCCTGACCAGCTGCAAGTAAAGCGCTGCGCCTACCGCAGCAGTGTTCATCCCAAAAAGTAGAAATAAAATGTACACGACCATCCCTTTTAGAAGGACATCGAATAAATTAATTATACAATAAAAACTGATCATTAACAATGAGGTACAATATAATCAGTTAAAAAGAACTTATAGCTCATGGATGTGAATCAAGAAATAAACCAAGCTAAAACAAAATTGCAAGCCGTATTGGAGCATTTTAAGGAAGAGCTTAAAAAAATCCGTACTGGCCGGGCCCACCCGGGTATGCTGGACAATGTTAAGGTAGAGGTTTATGGGCAGGAAATGCCCCTTAAGGGAACAGCCACCATAACCGCGCCGGAAGCCACTTTATTACAAATTACTCCATTCGATCCCAGTAACCTGAAGGCTATCAGTGATGCTATTCGTGGTAACGAGGCTCTGGGACTGAATCCGGCCGACGATGGGCGGGTAGTGCGCATCCAAATTCCGCCGCTAACCACAGAGTCTCGCGCGGCAATGGTTAAAATCTTGAACCAAAAAGCCGAAGAATGCATGATAAGCGCCCGCCAGATCCGCCATGAGATGCTGCGGCGCGCCGAAGCCGCCGAAAAAGACAAGTCGATTGGTAAAGATGACCTAGAACGTTTTAAAAAACAAATTGAAGAACTACTGGCTGGCCAGAAAAATGAAGTCGACAATCTTGTTAGAACTAAAGAACAAGAAATTACTACAGTCTAAAGTTATTTACCTTCAGCTCTATTGTGTATATAGTGTAATTATTATATAATTAGCATGTAACGAGTCTCCCACGTCATCTACCGAAGTGAGGTCTGATGAGTTATGTACGACGGCTAACAATCGCTGCCATGGTGGCGGCGATGGCCGCCACCGCGCTGATCGTTGTTGGTTGTGGTGGTTCCGGTTCGTCCACCGCTAGGAGTGCCAGTGGCGCGTCGAATCCACTGAACAGCTACGAGCTGTATGTCGACCCGCAAAATCATGGGCAGACACACGGCACGCCAAAGGAGCGCGAGGTGATCGGCAGTCAGCCGTCAGCTCTGTGGTTCGGAAAGGACCCGTACCTCGAGGCTGATATCGCCGAGTACGTTCAGTCGGTCGCGGCATTTGGCAAGCTGCCTGTGCTGGTGGCCTACAATATCCCGGACCGGGATTGCGGCGGGTCATCGGCCGGAGGGGCAGCCAGTCCGGCGGCCTACCGCGCATGGATCCGTCGATTCGCGGTCGGTATGAGTAACAACGACCCGGTTGTGATCATCCTGGAGCCGGATGCTCTGGCACAGACCATTCAGGCCTGCCACAGCACGGACGCCAACGCGCATCTTAGCTTACTGGCCTATGCGGTCGGCAAGCTCAAGAGAGCGTCCAACGCCTACGTCTACATCGACGCGGGTAACGCTGGATGGATCGACGATCCGTCCCAGCTGGCGAACGCACTTAAGCAGGCCGGTGTGGCAGAGGCCGACGGGTTCGCCTTGAATGTGGCGAACTACGAGACCACGTCACGCAGCATTCGCTACGGTACGGCCGTGAGCAAGCGGCTTGGTGGCAAGCACTTCGTGATCGACACCAGTCGGAACGGTGCTGGGCCAACACCGGTCAACGACGGTAAGCCCTGGTGCAATCAGCCGGGGCAGAAGTTGGGCGACAGCCCGACTACCCGCACCAACCAACCATTGGTTGACGCCTATCTCTGGGTGAAACAGCCCGGGGATAGTGATGGTGTTTGCCACGGCATCAGCCAGCCGGCAGGTGTCTGGTCGCCGAAGCTGGCTAGCCAGCTAACCGGATCCTAAAGCATATGGGACCGGATAACCCCCGAGTGCGAGTGGCCATGGATGGCCGTTCGCACCGGGGGTGCTTTTATAATGAGTCCAAAATTACCTTTGATAAATTTAAAACACCCCCTCGCCATCATGGCTTGGGGGTGCTTGCCGCGCATGTCCTTATCGGACGCTACGCAACGTGGACCATGCGTGCCACTGAAGGCACACCGTCCTGGTTGGACACGAACAACATGTACCAACCGCCCATGAGCAATCTGCCGCTCTTGGGCAGGGTGACGCCGAGCTTTCCTGTCCCGTCATGCTGAATTTTCAGCTCGACAGAACGCTGGGCGTTATCCGTGGTGTGGGTGGAGACGCCCAGCCGAAGCAGGCGCGCACCCGTGATCTTTTGGTCTGCTGAGACCGACAGCTCCGCAGACTGCCCACGCACCAGTTCGCTGGGACCGTCGATGATGACCGGCCTTTCTCCCTGGAACATGTAGGGCGGCTTGTAGATCTCGATCCGCTGCTCGAAACTGCCGGGGATTTTACCGGCAGCGTCGCTGTACAACGGGTCGCCGCCGGCTGTGAAGACTGAGCCGTCCGGCAGCAGAACTGCCGAGCTGTGGTATGTGCGGCCGATGCGCGAGTCAGCTACCCGCCGCATTATGTTCGTGGCCGGGTCGTAGATGGCGGCCATGTGCGTGTAACTGTTGCCGTTGGCACGATAACCGGCGGTGCCACCGCTGAAGAGCACGGTGTTGTCCGGTAGGATTGTGCCAATCATGTACCGCAGCTTCGTCAGCAGATCGGGACCCGGAGTGAAGCGTGGGTGAGAATCCTTCAGGTCGACGATGTCGGTCCTGCTTGTGGACTTCTCGGAGTTACCCACCCCACCACCACCGGCGATCATGTAGCGCTGGGCGTTAGCCGGAGGCAGCAGAAGCGAATCACTGGTCTCCGTCATGTTGCTGTCACGCAAACCGGGAATTGCTTGGAAGGCGTTGGTCTGCCAATTCCAGAGTCCCGGTGATCGGCCGATCTTGTCGCTGCCGTAACCGGCGCTGCCGCCGGTGTAGAGCAGGGTATTGGGCCTTTCGGTAACGAACATTGCCGGGTAGGTGGGGAAGAGCTTGGTGTGAGGCAGAAGCGTCCACTTCTGCGTCACCTGGTCGTATACCTCGTTGAAGCCCTGCAGGATCCGGCCAAACTGGTCCAGTCCCGAAATCGCCAGAACCCGACCGCTGGGCAGGGTGATGGTGGTTGGATACCACCGGGCGAACTTCAGGTTGTCGACCTTGGTGAATTGCTCGACCGAGGGGTCGAACAGGTAGCTGAAGCTCGCTCCCGCGAACTCCTGCTTGTCGAGCGTCAGGCCGGTAGAAGAAGACACGCCGTAGACGTTGTTGGACTGAATTTCCGGGGGAAGCCCGCTAACGACGGTGTAGGTGATGTGCGTGTCGGTCGAAACCGAGGACGCGCCTTTCGCCTCCGCATCCACCCACGTGTCCTGCGAGGAAGCCGTAATCGTAACTGCTCCCCGGGGACCCACTTGTTTGGTGGCTGGGTCAACCCGAAGGCTGTCCCGGGTTCGGTACAACCTGCCACCGGGTGAACGTAGCTCGGTTCCCTTGGGCAGAACGAACGTGCCGCTGTCGGGCGACTCGTTCTTGATGGTCATGACGCCACCGGCGTACTGGACCTCGGTCTTTAGCACCTCGTAGTGCGAAGTGCCGCCAGCGATCAGCAACTGTCCGTCGCTGAGCGTGGTGATGCCGGCGCAGAACATATCGTTCGGAATGCGCAGGACCTTGGTCTGACCCGTTTCCGGGTCATAGATGCCGGCCTGGTAGACCTCGTGGTGGGAGTGGTTGATGTTGTTGCCGCTTCCCGCTAGCATGAAGACCTTTCCGGTCTTCAGCAGGGCGGTATGGATGTCGTCTAGCTTTTGGCTAGCCGGCTGATCCGGGGTGTTCCACTGGCCGTTTTTGACCGTGTAGCTGTGGCTGTTGATGACGTGCTCATGCCATCCGTGCTGGGCGGCTGCGATAGGTTCGCGACCGAGGTTAGCCCAGATGGTTATGTAGCCCGCCATCATGACCGCCGAAATCATGGCGATCATGATCAGGAACCACCGCCAGAACGACCCGCTCCTGGTTGAGCGATCTGATCTCTCGTCACTCAAAACTACATCACTCAAGGTTTTCACCTCCTTCTAAATGCTCTGCGAGGCCCTTTCGCCTACACCGTCGGGAACGGTGTAGGTCTGTGCCTCGAGGTTGCCGGATGGGTTGGGATGCTTCCTTCTGGCGTCGATTTGCCAGATGACCAACGGCCCGACGCAGACGCCGAGAGTCACGAACTGCCAGATCAGCATGAACGGGCTGGTGTGGCCCGAAACGAATGCCGTAGCGATCGATCCGGCCAGCACAGCCGACCAGATCAAGTGGTTTGTGAACACCAACAGGTTGTCCTTGACGACCTTCTTGCCCTTGGGCGTGATGTTGAAGTTGGAGTTCTTGTTCGGATCTTTCCAGGCCTGGAAGAAGGCCACGAGGTAGATGGGCGCACACATGCTGGCCATCAACAGTCCGCTGAAGCCCGAGGAGTTCGGAGGCTCCATGGAGCTGACGTTGTGCCGCCTGTTCCAGGTGAACAGGAAGATCTGGGCCAGCAGGATGTCGAAGTACAGCGCTCCCCACGTGAGGATTGGCACACGCAGACCGGCCGTACCGGTGGTGCTGTACAGGACACAGCTGGACACTCCCAGGATGAAGATGGCTGCCACCGTGGGGTAGTAGCTCATCATCAGCGTGTAGTGCCAGAAGCGCCGCCAACCAAGCCCAAGGAACAGGCGTGGCTGATGGAACACGATCTGATTCGTGCCCAGGCTCCAGCGGTGCTGCTGCTTGAACATGTCACGCCAGGTGGCAGGCCCAAGCCCCACCGCGAGTTCGTCCAGAGTGCAGACGATCTTCCAGCCGGCCGTGCTGAGAGCCAGACTGGTCAGTGCGTCTTCGGTAACCGACGGCTGGATGCCATCGATTTGCTTCAGGGCACTGGCCCGGATCATGAAGTTCGTTCCCACGAACAGCGGCGATCCGGCACGATTGCCGGCCGGCTGCAGCACGCTGTGGAAGATGAACTGGCACGACTCTGCGAATCGCGCCACCAGGCTGTAAAGGGCGTTGCTCGGGGACGCGTTCTCGTACGTCTGTGGTCCCACGACTGCTCCCACGTTCCCATCACGGAACCAGCCGATCATCCTCTCGATGAATACCGGCTTGGGGATGTGGTCGCAGTCGACTCCGGCGAAGAAGTCGAAGTGCAGGTCCTCGTTGTTCAGCCAAGCGATGAAGCTGTTGATGTTGCCATACTTGGTCCGGAGCATGAACTTGTTCTTGAACGCGCTCATGGCGTGGAAGGAGCGATTCTTGCGGCTGAAGTGCCCGACACCCAACTTGTGGCAGAGTGCCTTGACTTCATCCGAATCGCCTTCGTCCAGGACGTAGATGTGTACCACTCCGATCTGATGGTACGTCTGGGCGAGCATGCCCAGCAGCGTCTCTTCCAGCCTGTGAATGTCCTCTGAGGAGGGCACGAAGCAGGTAAAGAAACAGACGCGATGTCCCTTCTGCGGTTCGACCGGAATGGGACACTTGGCCAGACGCGATGCCCGGCCAACTGCGAAGACCTCCAGGGTCGTCATCAGGGCGATGGCCAGCCCGAAGCCGGTGATGACCTTGCCCATCGTACCCACAGGCCAGTTTTCCGGCCGGAAAAGCAGGTAGATGACGTAGGCCATCGTCAGTGGCACGCCGATTCCCAGGATTCGGGTAATCAGGGTGTCGCCGAAGCCACCACTGGTGGGCATCTTCTTGTACTGCACCCGGTAGGGCATATCCCTACTGGGTGGCTTGGTCAGGGGGCCGATCAGTGTGGCATAGTTGCGGTTTGGCGGTTTGCGGGACAAGCCCACACCTCCCTTTTGGAACTCGAATTTTGAACGAGCACGCTACACCTATAAAACTCATCTTCTCAGGTGTAACACAAATGATTACTATAAATTAAATTTGTAATTATTGCAATTGCTTATGGTTAAGTTGTATAAAAATCCTGTTGCTTTAAAAATGAACTCCCACGGGCTTTAGGCTATAATGGTTTTTGTATGCAAATTGCTATTTCTGTACTGGGATTTATTTTATTTGTGGGCCTTGTGCTGGTTCATGAGTGGGGCCACTACATCGTGGCTCGCCGCAACGGCGTGAAGGTTGAAGAATTTGGCCTGGGCTTCCCGCCAAGAGCTTGGGGTAAAAAACGCAAAGACGGCATGATTTTGAGCCTGAACTGGCTGCCTTTGGGCGGTTTTGTGAAACTAAAGGGCGAACACGACAGCGATACCAGTAAAGGCAGTTTTGGCGCCGCCAGCACCTGGGCAAAAAGCAAGATTATGCTGGCCGGAGTGACCATGAACCTAATTGCCGGCCTGGTGCTGCTAACTATTTTGGCGGCAGTTGGCATCCCAAAGATTTTGACGACTGATGCCGTTGGCCAGGACCAGTTTACCGTCAAAAGCGACACAAAGATTGTTCGACAAGAAGTCCGCGCCGGTTACGTTGACCCAGGTTCACCAGCCTCAAAAATCGGCTTAAATTCGCTGGACGTTATCCAAAAAATTAGTAACTCCAGCCAAACCAGGGCAGTTAGCACTACCGAGCAACTGCATGACGCCACAACATATTTTGGTGGCCAAACTGTAACGGTTACTTATAAACATAAAGGGCAGGTGGTCCAAAAAAACGTCGCGTTGCTTAGCAAAGCCGAAGTTGAGGCCAGCAGTAAAACGAATAACCCGAAAGGCTACTTAGGCGTAGTACCCACTAACTTGACATTGCAGCGTTCAACTTGGAGCGCGCCGATTGTGGCCGTAGGACTGACAAAACAATTGGTGGTTTTGACATTCCAGGGGCTGGGGCACGCCTTGTCCGGGTTGGGTTCACTGATTGCCGGCGGTCTGACCGGCAATCACACGGCCCGCTCTAATGGGCAGGAACAGGCGACTTCTCAGGTTGGTGGGCCGGTAGCTATTGTGGCTGTGCTGTGGGACGGCGGTAGCTTAGGGCTTAGTTTTGTGCTGATGGTGATTGCCATAATCTCTTTAACCCTAGCGTTGATGAACGTGTTGCCAATCCCGGCCTTGGACGGTGGACGCCTGTTTGTAATGTGGCTTTCTCGTCTTTTCAAGCATCCGTTAAGCGCCGCCGCCGAAGAACGCATTCACGGTACTGGCATGGCGGTGCTGCTGACGCTTTTTGCTCTAATTACAATCGTAGATGTCAGACGATTCTTCTAAAAAGCCCTTTTGGCGCCGTCTAAAAGGTAAGCAAAAATCGCTAAACAAACCGCCAAAGAATTTTGGTGGCCCAGTCAAAGTAATTGCAACCACCGTCTTGATTTTTATCGTTAGCCAGCTGGTGGCGGCACTGTTGGTTGGAATTACTGTAGGTATCGCGCATCCTGGAACCGAGGTCCATGTTCTTGACGGGTCGACCCCGCTGGAGTTCGTTTACGTTTTAATTGCTGAAGCAATAGCTGTTTCTATGGTGTGGTTGGCTTTACGCGGCCGGGGGTTGGGGCTAGCCTCAATCGGTTTAGGGCGGGCTCCGGCTTGGAAAGATATAAAAAAGGGCCTGTTGGGATTCGGGGCGTTTTACGTCGTTTTAATTATAGTAGTGATGGTTATAACGGCGCTGATTCCGGCCTTAAACACCGACCAAAAACAGGATGTCGGTTTCCAGGCTCTCAATACATCGCTCGACCAAGTATTAGCCTTCGTAGCATTGGTAATCTTGCCGCCGCTGGGCGAGGAGGTGCTGGTGCGCGGTTATCTGTACTCTGGTTTACGTTCGCGCCTAAAATTCTTACCAGCTTTGCTGGCTACAAGTCTTATATTTGGAGCTGCCCACCTGCAGTTCGGGGACGGAGCGCCGCTACTTTGGGCGGCAGCGCTGGATACATTTTTGTTATCGGTGGTGCTGGTTTACTTGCGTGAAAAAACCGGCGCGCTTTATGCCGGCATGCTGATACATATGCTAAATAATCTTATCGCTTTTGGTGTCCACTTCAAGTGAGTAGGAACCTAGCTCTCTCAAGTTGTGCAATGGTTTTGAACTGCTGCCAAAAATAGGCAGCTACGCTAAAAAGCTGTTATAATATTCGCCAAGATGAGATATCAAACCATATTTTCAACTTTGCCCACCCCGATGCCTATTTGACAGTCGGAGTATCTTATAATTCAACTAAAATTAATAAAACCACAGAAGGCTCCGACAAAGGAGCATTTTTTATGCTTATAATCTGTGATAACTCGGAAGGCTAAGTATGAAGAAACTAAAAGACAACTTAATAATTAAGGCGGGCAGTGACGTGTTGTGGGGAGAAAACGGCCAAACCCAAAATTCACACAGGAATTTTCAGGTTATCGGAAAACAACTTATTGATTTACCGGAAAGGAAGGTTAATCCGCTTGACCCGATTTTTGTGACCTCCGGCGGCATTAGAGCGGGTATGTCAAGGGTTGGACTTGAGGATCGCCCCAGTAAGACTACGCAAATGCCCGAGCTTCAACGACTGGCCTGTATTGGTTGGCTGCATCTGCTAAGCATTTGGGATAGGCACCTTGAAGAAAGAGTGATTGGCGGAATGCTTTTAACGCGGCGTGAGCTGGATGAAAACACCCGCGAAAGGGAAGAGGCTCTAAAAACTATTTATACCATGCTCTATCATGGTGATTTGCCGATAATTAACGAAAACGATGCTGTTACGCATGAAGAAATCGCTTTTGGCGATAATGATTTATTGGCGGCCTCTCTAGGGGTAGCTATCAAAGAGTCTAGTATGTTCGGTAGATTGGTTGGACTGGTGGTTCTTTCAACTTCACCAGGACTATGTATCGACAAAAGGGATCCTTCTACTAGAGTAGCTAGAGTGAATGACGTAGACCTGGTACGGCATCTAGTAGATGATGATTCCCGTGAAATTAGTAACGGCGGTATGAACTCAAAACTGGCGGCCGCAGAGTTGCTAACCAACGCTGGTATTGACATGTGGGTGGCCAATGGTTGGGAAGAGGATGCGATCCAAAGGGCCATGAACGGAGAAATTGGAACTCATTTTGTGGCAAAGCCCCAAGACAATGTAGAATGATAGGCATAAGATGAGAAGAAGCCAACTATTTGTAAAGACAAGGCGTGACGCGCCGGCTGATGAAACGGCCCGCAACGCTCAGCTTTTAATCCGGGCGGGTTATGTGCACAAAGAAATGGCTGGAGTTTACACTTTTTTGCCACTGGGCCTGCGTATCCTGACCAACATAGCGAACATTGTTCGCGAGGAAATGGATGCGATTGGTGGCCAGGAAATTCTAATGCCAGCGTTACAAGTTAAGGAACGTTACGAAAAAACCGGACGTTGGGATGACAAGGTTGTTGACGATTGGTTTAAGACGAAACTGGTTAATGGTACGGAGCTTGGTCTTGGTTTTTCCCACGAAGAGAATTTATCACCGCTTCTTAAAAATTTCATAAATTCTTATAAGGACTTACCAATCGCCCCATATCAAATACAAACGAAATTCAGAAACGAACTGCGGTCCAAAAGCGGTTTGATGCGAGGACGCGAATTTTTAATGAAAGATATGTATTCATACGCAATTTCCGAAGACCAGCACAAGGCTTTTTACGAAAAAGCTAAGCTAGCCTATCAAAAAATTTTTGAACGTCTGGGTATTGGCGATAAAACCTTCATAACCTCTGCCAGCGGAGGCAGTTTTAGCAAATATAGCCATGAATTCCAAACACTTTCAGAGGCCGGTGAAGACACTATCTACCTAGACCGCAAAAAGAAAGTAGCGATTAACAAAGAAGTACTTAACGACGAAGTCATCAAAGATTTAGGACTTGTACGCAATGAGCTAGAGGAAGTTAAAGCAATTGAAGTTGGAAATATCTTTAACCTAGGGACTAAGTTCTCGGAGCCATTTGGACTTAAGGCAGTTGACGAGCACGGTAAATCAGTAAATCTAATTATGGGTTGTTACGGGATAGGTATCAGCCGCGCTATGGGCACCATTGCTGAGTTGTTAAATGACGGTAAAGGCTTGATTTGGCCAGAGTCGATAGCCCCGTTCACGGTCTATCTTGCCAGATTGGGTGATGCCCAAAACGCCTTAGAGACTGCCGAAAAAGCCTATAATGAGTTGACAGGGGCGGGCGTTAAAGTATTATATGATGACCGGCGAGACGCGAGTGCCGGCGAAATGTTCGCCGACGCCGACCTTATGGGCTCGCCAATCCGGTTAGTAATCAGCCAAAAAACTCTGCAAGAGGGCTCCGCCGAGCTTAAAAAACGCACCTCTGATGACACGCAGTTAGTCAGGCTCGATAAACTGGTCGAAACTATAGCCAACAGCCAGTAGGGTTGCTATAATTAATCGGCTTTCAGGGGTAACTCCCCAGATAAACAGATAAGCGTTAGTTAAGTTCGATAGGTATTAAGTAGTCATGAAGAAATTATTCCATTTAACCCAAGCCGGTATTGATGAGCTCAAGACAGAGCAGGCTGCATTAATAGCCGAGCGAGGTCCGGTGGCCGAGCGTATCAAATCGGCCCGTGAGCTGGGTGATTTAAGCGAGAATGCCGAGTACCAGACCGCCCGCGAAGAGCAGGACCGCCTGGAGGCTCGCATCAGCGAAGTAGAGCACATCTTACAGAATGCCCAAGTTATTAAAAAACCCCGAGGGGACAACAAAGTCCAGCTTGGTTCTTCCGTGAAACTTAAAGCCAACGGCGCTACCAAAGAATTTCAGGTGGTAGGAACCATAGAGGCCGATCCGTTGCACGGCAAAGTCAGCGACGAGTCACCCATCGGCCAGGCTCTGCTTGGTAAAAAAGAAGGTGATAGCGTAAAAATCAAAGATATCACTTACAAAATCGCCGACATCTCCTAGAGATTCTATTTTATACTGTAGCCTAAAACCTGTAACCTATAGCTATGCAGTGGTTGAATAAAATTATTGATGAGATTATCGCCCGCCATCCGCAGGGCGAGATTATTATTGAATCCGGTATCTCGCCTTCGGGCAGCTATCACATGGGGTATTTACGGGAGATTATCACTTGTGACGCCGTCAAGTTAGAGCTTCAGCGGCGGGGGCATCAGGCTCGCCACATACATTTCGTAGACGATCTGGACGGCTTTAGAAAAGTACCGGCTGGCCTGCCACCTGGATATGAGAAATACTTGGGTAAGCCGCTTTGTGATATGCCAGCTCCAGACGGCTCTGGTCAGTCCTATGCCGATTATGCTCTTAAGGATTTTTTAGATAGCGTAGCTAAATTGGGAATTGAAATTGATGTAATTCGTAGCCATGAAAGGTACCGTGCCGGGTTTTTCACAAAGGCAATTGAAAAAACCCTGCAAGACTTACCTAAAGTCCGCAAGGTGCTCGAGGAAGTATCTGGCCGCCAGCTGGAAAAAGACTGGGCGCCAATTCAGGTTAATGAGGATGGCTACTTAAAAAACCGTCGCTTTGTATCGATAGACGTAGCCGCTAAAAAAATTACCTATCTAGACCCCAGTGACGCGGAACAAGTCACTGATTATAGCGCTGGTGAAGTTAAGCTGAACTGGCGGCTGGATTGGCCGTCGCGCTGGTGGCTGATGGGCGTGAACGTTGAACCGTTTGGCCGCGACCACGGTACCAAAGGCGGTAGCTATGACACCGGGGCTGCGCTGATGAAAGAAGTCTTTGACGCGCCAGCGCCACTGCCAATACCTTACGACTTTGTAAATCGCGCCGGTGATACTAAAAAAATGAGCGCCAGCAAGGGTAATGGTATCTTGATGAGCGAAGTTGTAACAGTTTTGCCCCCAGAGGTAGCCCGGTATTTTATCCTGCGTTATCCGCCAGCAAAACAGCTATTTTTTGATCCCCAGGGAGGAGTAGTCCGACTGATAGATGAATACGCTGAACTTCTTGCTAAGACCGAAAAGACAAAGGCCGATGAGCAGCTTATCGAGCTTTCCGGCCATGGTATTCAATCGACTGTTAGCAGTGTTCCGTTTTCTCACCTAGTGTCCAGTTACCAGGCTGCTCTGAAAGACCCGGCCAAGACTTTAGAAATAATCGGGCGTACAGAAGAAAGACCGATTGAAGAATCACAAAAAGCTATCATTGAAAAACAGCTGGTATTTATTGAGCAATGGCTCCAAAAATGGGCCCCCGACGAGGTTAAATTTGAGCTGGCCAAGTCAGTTGAAGCGGCTGGATTCAGTGAAACAGAGAGGGCTTACCTGGTAAGATTGGCAGATGAAATTGCCGCGGCTCCAAACGACGCCGATGGTGAATGGTTCCATAAAACCATTTACGACTTGAAAGACGAATTTGGTCTGCAGCCCAAGGAAATATTCGAGCCGTTATACAGGGCGCTTATCGGCCAGGAATCAGGGCCGCGGGCGGGCTGGTTTTTGTCTATCTTGCCGCGCGATTGGTTGGTTAAACGTCTTCGTCTTGAAGCCTAGGCACATACTTCTTTCTTGGCGCATTACGGCGTTGCCAGTTCCAGTGCTCCATCGCTGTATGTTAAATACAGCTCAGTCCGCGCTTCGCTGTCGCCTTGTACTGCATCCAAGCAAGAAATATGTAGCGTAAATCCACTTGATGAAGATACAGGAAATATTAACAAAAAGTTCCATTGAGGCGGCTCCGCTGCTTTTGGGCTGCTTTTTGTACCGCAAAACACCCAGCGGGATACTGAAACTGAAGATTGTCGAGACCGAGGCCTACCATCAAGATGATCCAGCCAGCCATAGCTATAGAGGAATGACTAAACGCACGGCGCCGATGTTCGAAGCCGGTGGCGTATTATATGTCTATTTTACTTATGGCATGCATTACTGCGTCAATATCGTGACCGGTCAGGCGGGCAGGGGAGAGGCAGTGTTGCTGCGGGCGGCTGAACCTCTGGAAGGCCTAGACATTATGCGGAAAAACCGGGGTATAACAGATATAAAAGGTCTTGCCAACGGACCGGCAAAGTTAACCCAAGCCCTTGGAATTAAGAACACGTCATTGTCAGGAGAAAAACTTAGCAGGTTAAGTATTTGGCTAGAACCTCCCGACAGCGAGTTAAAGGCCAAAGATATTATTGCCAGTCCGCGCGTCGGTATAAAATACGCGACCGACATGCCCTGGCGGTTTTATATTAATGGGAGTCCCTTCGTTTCGAGAATAAATATATAGGAATGGTCGGGCCAAAATACGTCGCGCGACGGACTAAAAAAGCTTATAATTGATTTAGAATGGCCGATAACTTACCAGTAATCGAGGTTAGCAAACTAAGTAAACGTTACCCAGGCGCCAGTAATTTTGCCATAAAGGACCTTAATCTTAAGATTAATCCCGGCGAAGTTTACGGTTTTTTGGGCCCGAATGGCGCCGGTAAATCAACAACTATCCGGCTTCTGATGAATTTTATCCAGCCGACCAGCGGCGGTGGTAAAATCGCCGGGCGTGATATCGTGACCGAATCAGTCGCTATAAAGCGACAGGTAGGCTACTTAGCCGGTGATGTAGAGCTTTACCCCAAAATGACCGGCCATCAGTTTTTGAGGTACCTATCCGAGCTACAGCCTCCAAAACGGGCAAGCTATCAACAGGAGTTGGCTAAAATTTTCCAGGCTAATTTGAGCCGGCGCATCGACACTCTTTCCAAAGGTAACCGCCAAAAAATCGGTCTTATCCAGGCCCTGATGCACGAACCGGAAGTCTTAATTTTGGACGAGCCGACCGGGGGTCTGGACCCATTGATGCAAGAAGCGTTTTACGAGCTGGTAAAAAGCACCAAAGCCAAAGGAACAACATTTTTTATAAGCAGCCACAACCTAGCCGAAGTGCAAAAAATGTGCGACCGAGTAGGCTTTATCCGTGACGGGCAGTTAATATCCGAAGTAACAATTGCCGATCTTTCTAAAACCGCGGTACAAACTTTTGATGTGACTTTTGCTGCTGAAGCGCCACTCCTTGAACTTAAAAAGCTAAAACACACTCAAGTAACTTCTAACAGTCCCAGCCACGTGAGTGTTCATATAAGGGGTGACCTCAGCCCTCTTTTCACTGTTTTGGCTCACCACGGAGTGCTTAGTCTGGATAGCCGGGGTATTAACCTCGAAGAAGAGTTCTTGCGTTTTTACAAGGGGAGTAAAAGATGAAGCCGATTATTAAGTGGACGGTTCAGGCCCGTCGGCTTTCGATTTTATGGTGGATACTGGGGATTATCGCCTACGTTGTACTTGAACTGGCGTTCTATCCGTCCATCCGTGACCAAGCGGCGGAGCTGGAAAAATCTTTTTCCAGCCTTTCAGATAGCGCCATCGCTTTATTTTCTGATACTGGCGACTTCTTTTCACCGGTCGGCTATCTGAGTGGTCAGGTATTTTACCTACTGATGCCGATGTTGCTTGGTATCTTGGCCATCGGCGCGGGGGCATCACTGGTTGGGCGCGAGGAGAGGGAAGGCACATTGGAGTTGTTGCTTAGCAGGCCGATTTCACGCAGTAGACTTATGGCCGCCAAGGCGGTTACCGGCATATTTATTATTGCTGTGGTTGGTCTGGTTGGCGGGCTGGCGACGGCCGTCATGTCTAAGTTAGTGGACCTGCCGATACCCTTTGGTAATATCATGCTGGCTGGTGTTGCTTCGACCGTTTTGGCTATTAGTTTTGGCTCAGTGGCCTTTATGATTACTATGCTTGGGCGTAGCGCCCGAGTAGCCAGCGTAGGTCTGTCTTCGCTGGTCGCACTAGCCGGCTACCTGCTGACTTCGCTGGCTAGTAACGTGTCGTGGCTTAGCGGGCCAAGCAAAGTTTTCCCGTTTGCTTATTATCACCCGGCTGAAATACTGGAGGGCAACTATAATTGGCTCAACATGTTATTTATAGTGGGCGTAATCGCTTTGTGCGGTGTGGTGTCTTGGATTGCTTTCAGACGCCGTGATTTAATAAGTTCGTAGTATGGACAGTAATATACGAACCGCAATTTTTGCCGCCGGCTGTTTTTGGGGAGTACAGTACTATTTTGACCAAGTGCCCGGCGTTATAAAAACAGTTGTGGGCTATACGGGCGGACATGTTGACCACCCCAGCTATGAAGCCGTCTGTACACATACAACCGGCCACGCCGAGGCCGTCCAAATCACTTACGACTCTAAGATAATCAATTACGAGACGCTTCTAAAGCAGTTTTTTAGAATGCATGACCCCACGCAACTGAATCGCCAAGGCCCGGATATCGGTGACAGTTATCGCTCGGCTATTTTTTATGCCGATGAGAATCAAAAAAAGGTCGCACAAAAGATGATTGACGAGTTAAACAGCTCGGGCCAATTTAAAAAACCAATTGTCACAACCCTGGAGCCTGCCGGTACTTTTTGGCCGGCGGAGGATTATCACCAAAAGTACACTGAGCGGACGGGCCGTGGCATGTGCCACGTACCGTACCAGGCGGTTTAATATATTCTGTTCAACTTTGCGATAATTTGGATGAAAGCTTAAAGTCGGTATGCTCCGATATCGTCAAAAGCCACTACCCGGTCTTTTAATTGGACAAAAAATAAGGCTTATGCTACAATAAACACATTGTTCGAGATGAATCCAGGTTTATTGACCGTTTAACCCAGGCTTCATTACGAGGCAACGAGTTAAATCAAATAAACCAAAGGATTCTTTTTTATGCACCAAAATTCACGCAACCATGGTCCGCGTCGCCCAGGCACGCGCCATTTTAGCCCCAATACCCGCTCAAGCGGCAGAAACCGGGGAGTTAAGCAAACCATTCACCCTAGTCGTTTTGTTAAAACAGCCAACCCGGCGCTAGTTAGCGATTATAAATCGCAACACAGCTTCAATGATTTTGCTATCCACCCGATTTTAAAAAGTAATGTGGCCATTAAAGGCTACAAAAGCCCTTCCGAAATCCAAGATAAGACCATCGCCTTAGGCCTAGAAGGCAAAGACGTTGTGGGCGTAGCTAATACCGGTACTGGTAAGACGGCCGCGTTCGCTCTGCCGATACTCAATAAATTGCTGCACGACCGGGATGCTATGGGTCTGATTATCGCGCCGACCCGCGAACTGGCTATCCAGATTGAAGAACAGTGCCGGCAGTTCGCTAAAAACAGCGGACTATCCGGCGCGCTGCTGATTGGCGGGTTGCCTATGGGCCGCCAGGTTAACGCTCTAAAAAATCACCCGCGCATCATAATCGGCACGCCGGGCCGTATTAAGGATCATGTAGGCCAGGGCACATTGCGACTTAGCGGCTGCACGATGGTGGTACTGGACGAGGTAGACCGCATGTTGGATATGGGCTTTTTGCCAGATGTACGTTTTTTGCTGGATCTGCTTCCGGCTAACCGCCAGTCGTTCTTCTTTTCAGCGACTTTAAGCCCCGGAGTCAACGACCTAATTAAAACGTTCACGCACGACGCCATAACTATCAACGTAAAAGCCGGTGACACCAGTGACAACGTCCACCAGGACATTGTGGCTTACGACGGTAAGACAGAAAAACTAGACCGTTTGCATGATGTACTAATCGGCGAGAGAATCGGTAAGACACTGATTTTTGGCGATACCAAGTACGGTGTGGAGCGACTAGCCAAAGAGCTGGTAGCCCGCGGTTTTAAGGCCGATGCTTTGCACGGCGGCAAAAGCCAGGGGCAACGCCAACGTGCTTTGGATGGCTTCCGTGAGGGCCGAGTTAGCGTGTTGGTGGCGACCGATGTAGCCGCTCGCGGCATAGATGTGACTGATATCACTCATGTGATTAATTTTGATGTGCCCAAGACTTACGACGACTACAGCCACCGCATTGGCCGAGCCGGCCGAGCCGGTAAGACCGGTTACGCTCTAACGTTCGTAGCTGCCTAATTTAATTGGTGTTTACCAAGCGCTGACACGCTATAATGGCAAAACAGTGTTAAAAGTTAGCGACCAGCAATTTGAGCAGATGGTGAGCGATGGCATTGATGCTATCCCACCACTTTATCAGAAGCATTTGCAGAATGTGGCGTTCATAGTGGAGGACTTTCCCACGCCTAAACAGCGGCTCGAACTTGGCTTGGCTTGCAACCAGACATTATTTGGTTTATACGAGGGTGTTCCGCTGCCGGGCAGGAGCGGCGCAACCAAACTACTGCCCGATAAAATTACGATTTTTAAAAATCCTATCCTAGCTATCAGCTCGTCAATTTCTGAAGCCAAAGAGCAGATCCGTCACACCATCTGGCACGAAGTCGCCCATTACTACGGGCTTGATCATAAACGTATTCACCACCTGGAACGCAAGAAATAGTTAAGTTTTATGATATGATTTGGCCATGTCAGCAACTAAAAATCGATTTTCTTTAAAAGATTTTACCGGTCCAAAAATAACCTACGTCAACTTGCGCAAAATGAACTTGGCCGCGGCCGCTTTGCACGCCTTACAAGGTGTAGCGGTTTTAATTTTGGCCGACCCGGCCCGCGGTATAGAACCCATAACCACTAGCTACCTGACTCAAGACAAACTTGCCAGCGAAGCAGTTGGGCATCCGGTTTTGGTCAGCGCCACCCATCATTTGTTCGACCTTAAGCTGGCCTACTTAGTCGCGGCCTTTTTCTTCATAAGCGCCATCGCCCATTGGTTGGTAGCGAATAACTATTACAAGAAATATGTAAAAGACTTGCGGATAGGAATTAATCGGGCCCGCTGGATAGAATACGCTTTTTCAGCCAGTACCATGATGGTTGGCATTGGATTGCTGTCGGGTATCTTTGATTTTTCCAGCCTGTTTATGATTTTTGGTCTGGTGGCTGTGATGAGTCTGTTGGGTCTTGTCATGGAAGTCCACAATCAGACCACCAAAAAGACCAGCTGGCTAAGTTACTTGCTGGGAATCCTGGCCGGTATAATCCCGTGGCTGGTAGTGGCCGTTTATGTAAAAGACGCGGTTATTTATGGCAGTGGCATACCAACTTTTGTGTACTTTATTTATGGCAGCCTGTTCATTTTATTCAGTAGTTTTGCGATTAATATGTACCTGCAGTACAAAAAAGTCGGCCGTTGGAGCAATTATTTATACGGCGAGCGAGTTTATATCATCCTAAGCCTGGTTGCCAAAAGCGCTTTGGCTTGGCAAATATTCGCTGGCAGCTTGAGGCCTTAAACTTATGCCAAAACCGCAACCGACTCCCAAAAGTGTTTCAATCATAGTCATAGTTATCGCGATATTTTTAGCAGCGGTTTCAGCTCTGGCCGTGTGGTTAGCCGGTTAGCTTAAAAAGTTCTTTGTTTTTGCTTAGCGCTTATGCTAATATCCAGCTAAAGTAATAAGGGCAGGGTATCAAATTATGCCACCAAATGATCCATATCAACCAATCAGTTCTGCGCCCGACCCATCACTCGCGCCGCAGCCGCATCAGTTTCAGACCCATTCTAACCCGGCCTGGTCACCACCTTTGCCACCAGAGGCAGTTGAGCCAACTGAAAAACTAGAGCCAAGGCTTGGTACCTCGGACACTAGTTTGCCGGTTCCAGTAGTCAAGGTACTTAGCATTCACGGCGTGGAATACGCCATGATGACTATAGCTCTTTGGACGTCAGCCGCGGCGATGGCCTGGGCGTTACTCAACCTAATTAACTCCGGCACGTCCTTCGATCTTCTAATAGCGCCGGTGTCAGCCTTAATAACTTCTTTGCCGATTTTCGGACTACTTTTCATAAGACTACGCAGCGCTGAGTTATCCAACCCGTCCCTGAGAGTGGATCCGTCAAAGCGTAGGTGGTCGCAAATCACGCAGTTACTGGCCTTTGTGACGTGCCTTATCAATTTGTCTGTATTCGCTTATATTGTTTTGCGAAAAGTTAGCGGTAACTCGGATACGTCTGTCGGTAAAACCATTGCCGATCTGGCTGTAGTTTTAATTATCGCCGGTGGGGTACTGGCATACTATTGGTTTGACGAGCACCGCGCTATGAAGGGTAAGAATTAGTAATCTAAACTGTAGATTATGAAAAAATATTACATCGGCTTGATGCTTTTGATGTTCGGAGCCATTGGCCTGCTAGTTATAACTCTAAGTCAAGCCAAAAGTGCCAAGACAGATAAGGATACTCTTGATAAAGCCGGGTCGATATCAACCAAGCTAGACAATTACATAAGTCAAAAAAATACTATCCCTAGTGACTTAGCTGCCGCTGGTATCAAAGACGTGCCAAGCACTATAACTTACACAAAGCTAAGTTCCAGTAAATATAAACTTTGTGCCACTTTCTCAGGGGCTAGTGACGGTTATGACGCAGGCTGGGCGTCCTTATTCACCGGGGCTTTGTACGGTTCGGATTCAACAACGGGGAGGGGTAGTGCTCCCGGTGATACGCAGGGTGACTATTTTGATAGCTATATGCTCTACACTCACAAAAAAGGTCAAAACTGTCAGACCGTAAAACCTTACATATCCGATAGTTCAAATTGCCTAGACTACACATCACTGGATGCTTACTATAAATGCCTGGATAACAGTGGGTCGTCTTCACAGACCGATACTCCTTCAATAAGCCTGTAGCAACCGGTACTGCTACAATAGACAGTAATGGCATATGAGAGATCGCCGAGCTATCAGCCCGGCCAAAAAACTGCGTACAAACTAAGCCGCAGCAAGATAGAGAACTTTATAAGGTGTTCCAGATGTTTCTGGCTGGATAGACGGCTTGGCATTGGCCAGCCCAGCATGCCACCGTTTTTGATCAACAGCGCTGTGGACGAACTGCTTAAAACAGAGTTTGATACTTACCGCGAAAAAGGCCAGCAGCACCCCTGGCAGATAGAATTTAAAATAGACGCCAAGCCGTTCAAACACGCTCACCTAAACAGATGGCGCCACACGTTTACTGGAGTGCAACACCTTCATAAACCGACCAATTTTTTGATCTTTGGCGGGGTGGACGACGTTTGGGAGACACCCAAGGGCGAACTGGTTGTGGTAGACTACAAGGCCACCGCTAAAAACAAAGAAATTACTGATTTGGAAGACTCCAAGTGGCACGATGCTTACCGACGGCAAATGGAAGTTTACCAATGGTTGCTTAGGGGTGAAGGCCACAAAGTCAGCGACACCGGCTACTTTGTTTATGCCAATGGTATCGCCAAAGGCGAGGGCTTCTTTAATAAGGTAGAATTTAGAACCAACGTTTTTCCGTACAAGGGCAGTGATAAATGGGTGGAACCGACGTTGCGGAAGATTAAGGATTGTCTGGAGTCCGACGATATGCCCAAAGAGGCCGCCGACTGCGAATACTGTGCCTATGCCAGGTCCCGTACCGAGCTGACCATTACTTCGTTGCGAAACAGGAAGCGAAAGCGCTAATATTCTATAGCTTTTAGCTAAATTTTATGATTTTTTAGGTATTTGGCTACTAGTTCAAGTGTATTTTTTATTTCTGGGAAAGCTAATTTATCAAGCGGCAGCTTGTCGGGTGCAAACATAGCGTAACTGGCCACATCGTCGTCTGGTTTAAGTGTCGTGCCTTTAAGCAGCTCAGTTATAAAAATAACCGATAGAGCTGGATAAATAACACCCTGAAACAAATAAGGGGCTGTTATCGAACCTATGTAAGTTAACTTGCCAAGCTCTATACCTAACTCTTCTTTCATTTCACGTCGAGCGTTCTCTTCAAAAATTTCATTTTCTTCTACGAATCCACCCGGAAAATCCCAGTAACCCTTGGCTGGTTCAACGGCTCTCTCGACCAGTAGGTATTCACCACTTTTATTGACCATGACTACTGTGGTTGTAGGTTTAGGATTTAAGTAAAGACTCAGGCCGCAGCTTTGACATTGCAAATGCGTAGATTTTTGTTTAAACCTGTTGCCGCAGCGTGGGCAGATTTTATATGTCTTAGCTATATCCATCTAATTAATGATAACAATTTTGATCTTAATAGATATAATGTAAGTCATGCTAGATATCCGTTTTATCCGGGAGAATGCCGAGCTGGTTGCCGAGAAGTCCAAACAAAAGGGCTACGAGGTTGATATCCCGAAACTTTTGGAGCTGGATAAGAGGCGGCGGGAGATGCTGGCCGATATAGAAACGGTTCGGGCCCAGCGTAATGAACTGGCCGAACAAGCCAAAGGTCAAAAACCCTTACCGGAGATGGTAGAAAAAGGAAAGCACCTAAAAGATCACTTAACCGATTGTGAAGCCCGGTTAAAACCCCTGGAAGAGGAATTTGAAAAACAGTTAAATGCCGTGCCTAATGTGCCGAGTGATGATGTTCCAGTTGGAGCGTCCGAAGCCGAAAACGTAGTTACCAAAGAGTGGGGCGAAAAGCCAAAGTTTGATTTTGAACCAAAGACCCACTGGCAGATTGCCGAGAGTCGGGGACTGATTGATAAAGAACGGGCGGCCAAAGTGGCCGGCAGCCGCTTTGCTTACATAAAAGGCGATTTGGTAAAACTACAGTTCGCCATAATCCAGTTCGGTCTGGACGTCTTAACTAGTCAGGAAACGGTTAAAAAAATTATTCAGGATGCCGGGCTTGATATTGTATCTAAAGCCTTTGTTCCGGTGCTGCCGCCTGCAGTAGCGCGCACGGAGGTGTACCAAGCAACCGGCCGGCTCAACAAAGAAGAGCAGACCTATAAACTCGAAGATGATGATCTTTGGCTGAATGCCAGCGCCGAACACACCCTGGCACCGATGTACCTAAACGAAATTTTGGACGATTCTGAGATGCCGCTTAGGTATGTCGGTTACACCACTGCTTTTCGTCGTGAAGCTGGTACCTACGGCAAAGACATGGAGGGTATAATCCGGCAACATCAGTTCGATAAGCTGGAGATGGAAAGCTTTACCAAGCCGGAAGACGGCCTGAAAGAGCACCACTTTATGGTGGCCGTGCAGGAGTACTTGATGCAACAACTCAAATTGCCTTATCAGCTTCTTAACAAGTGTACGGCGGACATTGGTTTTCCTAATGCCCGTGGTATGGACATAAATACCTGGCTCCCGGGCCAAAATAAATATGTGGAGACTCACACGGCTGATTTTATTACTGACTTCCAGGCCCGTGGCATGAACACCCGTGTAAAAACAACAGAGGGCACAAAGCTTGTCCATACCAACGATGCCACAGCTTTTGCTATGGGCCGCACAATGGTTGCCATCATAGAAAACTACCAGATCGCTGATGGTAATATTAAAATTCCGGAAGTTCTAAGGCCCTACATGGGCAATCAGGAAACAATTTAGTAGGTTATCCTTAGCTTTCACACCGGTTTTAGGATAAAATATAAGTTAGCTTTGCAGATTAAAGAGCAGACAAATTCTAGGAGATTATACTGTCCGACCACTTGGACTATTTGAATTATGAACACTAAGTTTTTGAAAAAAGTTTTGGGCGACCCGCAAGCCGCTACTATCAAGCGGCTGCGAAAACGTGTCAAACAAGTCAATGCGCTGGCGGATAAGTATAAAAAAATGTCTGACGCCAAGCTTAAGGACCAGACTAACGTGCTTAAAAAAAGGCTGGCCGACGGTAATAGTCTGGATAAAATTTTACCCGATGCTTTCGCGGTGGTTAAAGAAGCAGCCACCCGAACGCTGAAACAGCGTCACTTCGATGTGCAGCTGATTGGTGGAATGGTACTGCACGAAGGCAACGTGGCCGAGATGAAAACCGGTGAAGGTAAGACCCTGGTAGCCACTTTGCCGATTTACCTGAACGCCCTAGAGGGCAAGGGCGCGCATGTGGTAACCGTAAACGACTACCTGGCTCAGCGCGATGCCGGTTGGATGGCCCAGATTTATGACTTTTTAGGTTTGAGCGTAGGTGTTATCATCCCCGACCAGTCTTATATATATGACGCTGCCTATGAGAATAAGGAACACTTTGACGAGCGCATGCACCACCTAAAACCAGCCACTCGCCAAGAGGCTTACGGCGCCGACATCACCTATGGCACCAACAACGAGTACGGTTTTGATTACCTGCGCGACAACATGGTCCGCGAAGAAGACCAATTGCGGCAACGCGACCTGCACTACGCTATCGTGGACGAGGTAGACTCCATTTTGATTGACGAAGCCCGCACACCGCTAATTATCAGCGCGCCAGCTACCGCCAGCGGGGCAGCTTATCTGCAATTCGCCAAAGTTGTCCGCCCGCTTAAAGAGACCGAACACTATGAAAAAGACGAGAAACGTCGCAGTGTAATCCTGACCGATACCGGCGTTGAGGAGGTAGAAAAGATACTGGGTATCGGTAATCTTTACGCTACCGAAAACCTAAGGACTATTTACCACCTAGAGCAAGCCTTGCGCGCCCAGACCTTATTCAAGCGCGACAAAGACTACGTGGTTACAACTGACGGCGAGATTGTCATAGTCGACGACTTTACTGGCCGGTTGCTACGCGGTCGGCGTTACAACGAGGGTTTGCACCAGGCTATCGAGGCTAAAGAGGGCGTGGAGGTTCAGGAAGAATCCATGACTCTGGCGACCATCTCTTTCCAGAACTACTTCCGTTTATATAACAAGTTAGCCGGCATGACTGGAACGGCCATGACCGAAAGCGAAGAGTTCCATCAAATTTACAAGCTGAACGTAGTGGAAGTACCAGCTAACCGTAAGCTCGTACGTCAAGATTTACCGGACCGGATATACAAAACCGAGAACGGTAAGATGCGAGCCATTGCCGCCGAGGTAAAAGAACTTCATAAAAAAGGCCAGCCGGTATTGCTGGGTACGGTCAGCATCGAGAAAAACGAAGTGCTATCGTCAATGTTAAAAAGCTCGAACGTGCCGCATCAGATTCTAAACGCAAAAAACAACGAACGCGAAGCGGCTATCGTAGCTAAAGCTGGTCATAAAGGCGCGGTAACGCTGGCTACCAATATTGCCGGGCGTGGTACCGACATTGTGCTTGGCGAGGGAGTCAAGGAACTTGGCGGTCTGTTTGTTCTGGGTACCGAGCGCCATGAGTCCCGGCGTATCGACAACCAGTTGCGGGGCCGCGCCGGCCGCCAAGGCGACCCGGGCGTCACCCAGTTTTACGTGTCCTGCGAGGATGACCTTATGCGAATTTACGGCGGTGACCGAATTGCCAGCATTATGGACAGACTAAAAGTAGACGATAAAACCCCCATAGAAAGCCGGATGATTAGCCGCAGCCTAGAAGGTGCTCAGAAAAAGGTTGAGGGTTTTAACTTCGACCAACGTAAAAACGTTGTGCAGTACGACGACGTCATGAACCGTCACCGTCGGGCTATTTACATCATGCGCCGTGAAATCCTAAAGTCCGGCGACATCAGTCCCAGAATCCGTAAGTTCATCGAAGAAGAATGTCGGGCTTTAGTGGTTCATCCCGAATCAACCAGTGATACTTACGAGTCGATTCTTACAGAAGTTTTCCCGGTTGACGAGCCGACTTTAGATAAACTTTTCGATACAGCTGCCGATAAGTTTGAAGATGCCCTAAATAAAGCCGCTAACGGCCACTACACAAGCCAAGAAAAAGCTTTTGGCGATGATGTGATGCGTAAAGTAGAACGTGACATTTATTTACAAGTATTGGACAACCTCTGGATGCAGCATCTGGAGAATATGGACCATCTGCGCCAGGGCATCCATTGGATATCTGTTGGCCAACGCGACCCGTTGGTTGAGTATCGTCGCCAAGGCCAAAGATTGTTTGACGATATGCAGGCCACATTGAGACATGAAATAGTAAGAGCAATCATGCACGCCCAGCCATTGGACGAAGATGATATGGACCGGGCGGTAGAGACCGAATTGACCCGTGCCGCCCGAGGCTCAGTTGAGAATGCCAGCCAAATCCTAAGCGCCGACGAATATAAAGAGACCGACTTCACACCTCAACGCGAAGACGAAGCCAAAGAAGCCAAGCTCAAAGCGGCTCGAAAAAAAGCCCGCAAAGCCGAACGCCAACGCAAAAAACCCGCCAAGCGAAAGAAGAAAAAATAACCTTGAAACACAGCGTAACGGAAGTACAGCTTAAAAACGGCGCTCGAGGGCTGTTCATTGATGTGCCTGGGGCCACGGTCATGGATTATGAATTTAGCTTCAGGGCCGGTGAATACTTGGTGCCGCGTCAAAAGTGGGAAGTACCACATCTGATGGAGCATGTGGTGTTGGGCGCTAATGAGAAATACAAAAAAGCCCGGGTGTTTCAGGCGGAGTTTGAAAAAAACGGCGCCTATACCAACGCCTCAACCGGCACCATCAGTATCACCTACGAAGCTGAATGTGCCGATTTTGAATGGCAGCGTATTTTAGAACTACTACTACTGGCGGTGGCTAAACCGTTGTTTCTACGCGAAGAATTTATTGCCGAATACGGTAATGTCAAAGATGAGTTAAACTCGAGGTCTAATAATCACTTCAGAACCTTGGCTACGACCGTCAACGAAACCCAAGGGCTATTATCTATGACCGACCGTGAACGCCTGCGGCAAATGAAGAACGTCAAACGCCAGGATTTGATAGACCATTACAAAAAAACTCATATTACTACCAACATGAGGTTCATAATCGCCGGCGACTTAAAAGGTCGGCATAGTCAGCTCAAGCGTATCTTGGAATCGGTTAAACTGCCTAAAGGCCGCTCTCGTTTTGAACTTCCGGTTGAAGAACCGGCCAACTTGGATAAACCGGTATTTATCGTCCGTTCATCCGTTAAAAATATGTATTTTGGCTTGAATACTTTTGCTATGACACGCTTTTCCGATCCTGAAATGGACGCCCTGGAAATGGTTAACACAATGCTTACAGCTACGCTGCACTCACGGATTTTGGGTGAGGCCCGCGAGCGTGGCCTGGTCTACTCCATGGATTCGGGGCTGGATATAGCCAGGAATTATACGGGTTGGTGGTTTGGCGCTCAGGTTATGGTCAAGAACGCGCCACCGCTTTTTGAGATTATGATCAGAGAACTCCAAAGGGCTAAGGCCGGTGATATCAGCTCGGACGATTTAAACGCCGCTAAGCAATATTTGCTGGGGCGTCACCAGCGCAGCGGCCAGACCGTTGGCGGTACGGTATCCGGTTACGCCGGCCGCTATTATTTCGATGATACCATCAATGATTACCATGCCATCCCCGAAAGGATTAACGCCGTTACGGCCGCTCGCATCCAAAAAGTCTCGCAGCGGATGTTCAGTGATAATATCAGCGCTCTTGGAGTTTTAAGTGCCAGCAAAAGCCGCCAAGTTCTCGCCGACCAACTCTACGAACTCACCCGTCCGCTCTGGGACGTCTGAAAGCAGGTATACTTTTAATATGGATCAACTCAAGGCGCAGGTCGCCCATCTTAAAGGTGAAATCAACGCGGTTTACGCTCGCCTTGATTTAAGCAAACTAAAGTCTGAGCTTGATGAGCTTCGTGCCAACATGGCTAAATCCGACTTTTGGGCCGATAACAAAAAAGCCCAGGTGACCAGCAAGCGCGAAGCTGATTTAGCGCGCCGGATTAAGCCCTGGCAGCAACTCCAAGATGGTCTT
>JACRBB010000030.1 GCA_016234585.1 Candidatus Saccharimonadota bacterium | reverse complement strand
GTAAGGCCTTATAAAACAAAAACCAAGGCTGACTAAACAGCTTCGGCTGGTATTATTATCTGTATGCAGGAGCTTAAAGAAGCGTTAAAAAAGGCATGCCAAACTTCTTTTGGCGTTGATATCGATCCAGAACTCATCCGGCCTGAGGAAAAGTTTGGAGATTATGCCACCAATGTAGCGCTCCAGCTAGGCAAACATTTGGGCAAAAATCCGCGCGAAGTCGCCGAGCAACTGACGGCCGACCTTAAGGAGTTGCCAATGCTCGCCAAAAGGGACGTGGCTGGTCCAGGATTCATCAACTTTACCCTGACCGATAGAGTACTTTTTGAGGCGGTTGCCACTGCTACCACGCTGCCCAAGCCGTTATCAGATCAAGAGATTGTGCTAGAACATACCGATCCGAATCCTTTCAAGGAGTTCCATATCGGCCATTCCTACTCCAACACGATTGGCGTAGCCATTGGTAAATTGTTTCAAGTTTCGGGCGCTAAGGTCCACCAAGTGACTTATCAAGGTGATGTTGGGCTGCATATCGCCATGGCTATTTACGGTATGAAGAAACTTCATGAAAACCGTGAAGGGAGGCCGCTATCAAACATACGTGGGGGAGATTGGCCTGCTTTTGTTGACTTTGGGCGAGGATATGCTGAAGGGGCGTTAACCTATAAGAACGATCCAGTTGCTAAAAAAGAGATTGAGCACATAAATGTTCAGGTTTACAGTCGCGAGAGCACGGAAATAAATGAACTTTACGATGAAGGCCGGAAAAGAAGTTTAGAGGAGTTTGAAAAAATTTATCATAGATTGGGCTCAGTTTTTGAAAAAAATTACTTCGAGAGTGATACGGCAGAGGAAGGGATGCGGGTAGTCAAGCAAAATACTGGCAAAATATTTGAGGAGAGCGACGGCGCGGTTATTTATGACGGCGAAAAAGCCGGTCTTCACAAACGGGTATTTATTACCAACCGGGGCCTGCCGACATACGAAGCCAAAGAAATCGGTCTGGCTTTCGCCAAGGAGCGCGATTACCCCAACGCTCAAAGCTTTGTGGTTATTACGGCCAACGAAGTAGATGAGTACTTTAAGGTGTTGGTGGCAGCTATTAAAGAGATTGATAAACAACTGGGGAGTAAGATAAGACACTTGTCGCACGGCGTGGTTAGATTCCCGGAAGGCAAAATGTCCAGCCGAACGGGCAAGGTAAAGACATTTACAGATCTTCAGTCTGACGTTGAAGAGAAGGTCAGAAAACTTTACGGTGAAGGCAAGGATACGCCCGAAACGGTTTTGGGGGCTATCAAATACGAGTTCCTAAAGCACCGTGTGGGCAGTGACTTTATTTTTGATGTGGATGAGTCAATAAGTCTGCAGGGCAACAGCGGGCCATACTTACAGTACGCCCATGCCCGGGCCTGCAGCATTTTACAAAAGGCAGGTAACGCTACGCCAGAGCAAGTCCCAGAAAAATTTGATAAGGACGAAAGAAGTTTGGCTCGTAAGCTTAGCGAATACCCGGAAGTAGTCCAAAAAGCTACGGCTGAACTGATGCCGCATCATATTTGTACTTACCTTTATGAACTGGCTCAAACGTTTAATAGTTTTTACGAAAGCAGCCGGATTATCGGTAACGAGCGGGAAGCTTTAAGGCTCGGACTTGTAAAAAGCTACCAAGAAGTTTTAAAAAATGGCCTGGGGTTGCTTAATATTGCTGCGCCAGAGAGCATGTAGGGTATATAATTAGTTCATATTATGGATAAGAAAGAAGCAGTAAAAGAGGTGGTAAAAGAACCGCTATCCGGTTTTATGAGTTTTATCCGCGAGCAAGGGGTTGTGGGACTGGCCGTTGGTTTAACTTTAGGTACGGCTGTGACGGTTTTTGTTAAATCAATCGTAGATAATATGGTTAACCCAATCATCGGTTTATTGCTACCGGGCAGCTCTAACTTGAACGACAAATTTATCTGTTTAGATAAAGTTCAAGGCGTTTGTACAAACAAACTATCGTGGGGCGTGGTGCTTAGTAACTTAATCAGTTTCTTAACGATTGCCGCCGTTGTTTACTTTGTGGTTCACGGCCTAAGGTTGGATAAGCTGGACAAGAAAAAAGAAGATAAAAAGTAGGAAATACCATGGGCCGGGCTACCAAACAAGAGTACTGGTTTAAAGCCCGTCGCTACGGTTGGGGCTGGACACCGGTTACTTGGCAGGCATGGTTGTTGCTATCACTTTACGCGTTGGTTTTAGCCGCCTCGGCCATACTGCTTTTAACGGGTACAAAAGATAAAGCTATGAACTTTGTGGGCGTAGTGGCCTTTATTTTGATAGCTCTCAGCTCCACGCTTTTGTTGATTGGGATATGTTTAAGAAAGGGTGAAAAACCAGACTGGAACTGGGGCAATAAGAAAGGGGATTCTTGAACTATGGACAAACAGCTGACCGAAGATCAGTGGAAAAAGCGCCTGACCCCCGAGCAATACAAAATTTTGCGCGATAGGGGCACAGAAGCGCCTTTTAGCGGTAAATTTTTAAAGAATAAAGAAACCGGTATGTACACCTGCGCGGCTTGTGGCGCAAAGTTGTTCAAAAGCGACCATAAATTTGATTCTGGTACCGGCTGGCCCAGTTTTTACGATGTGTTTTCCTCTGACGCGGTAAAACTTAATGAAGACAACCGGCACGGCATGCGCCGGGTTGAGGTATCTTGCGCGAACTGTGGCAGCCATTTAGGCCACGTATTCAACGATGCCCCGGACCAGCCGACCGGCATGCGGTTTTGTATAAACTCGGCCTGCCTGGGCTTTGAACCTAAAAATAAAAATGATAAGTCATAAGCAAGTAGAAGAATATTTACTGAGCATGCCAGCCGCCAAGCTAGATTATCCTTTTGGCGAAGAAGTGGCCGTTTACAAGGTAAAGGATAAGATGTTCGCTTTGGTGACCGAAAAATCCGACCCGGTCCGTATTAGTCTAAAGTGCGACCCATTGCTGGCCGAAACGCTGCGCACAAAGTACGAAACCGTAATGCCTGGCTACCATCTCAACAAAAAACATTGGAATACGATTATTCTAAGTGGCCAGTTAAGCTGGGAAGAAATCCAGCCTCTGATACGTCTCAGCTACGACTTGGTTACTGGTTGAGGGAAAAAGAGCAGCCCGAGTGTCGGATTTATTCCGCACCCGGCGCGATGAGGAAAAACCGTTGGTTTGTCCTCACAAGACTAAGCGAAGCTTAGTCGCGTTACTGGACAGCAGCCAACTGCGGCGAATTTAGCATAGTTTGGGTGCTGCTGATGGCGTTGTCCAGGATGATCTTGGCGTTTTTGCCGGCGGTCTTATTGGCGCTTTGAAGCTGACTTAAGTAGCTGTTTAGCTGGTCATTCAGATATTTGGCGTAAGTACTGTCTAGATTGTTATTCTGGGTAGCCGCCTGAACCTTGTCGTCACTGGACTTATCTAAGTAAAGAGTTAAATCCTTTGTGTTAACCTTGACACCGTTGGTTGCCAGGTAGCTGCTTAGACTGCTTTGCTCGCTGGACAGGGCAGCCTCGGCTGTAGAAATAAGGGATAGTGTGTCGGTGTTTTTTGTCTGTGCTTTAACTAAATCGCTGACTCTTATTATTTCTTGAGAGCGCGACATTAGCTCGGTATAGACCTGGGTGTTGCTATTTCCTCTTGTGGCTACGGTGGCAACGATAATTATCAGCAACAGAGCTACTACGGCGCCAGCCAGCAGAAGTATCGGTTTGGGCAGGTTGGGCAGTTTGAACGGCCCGCGTTTGGGCTTAGGCGGGTCCTTGTAAATAAAGTCATAACTTGGGTTGGGAGAAATAGGCGCAATAGGCTCAGAATTCTGCGGCTGCATAAGCACTATGATAGCAGAGCAAAGCCCTTAAGCTGTAACCTGTCACCTGTAACCTATATACTGAAGTTATGGATGCGGTTTCGGAGGTAAAGGCCCGGTTGAATATCGAGGACGTTATAGGCGAATACGTCCAGCTTAAACGCGCCGGCCGGAATTTTAAGGGGCTTAGCCCGTTTACCAGTGAAAAAACCGCCAGCTTTGTGGTCAGCCCCGAAAAACAGATATGGCACGATTTTTCATCCGGCAAAGGCGGCGATGTCTTTAGCTTTGTCATGGAAATGGAGGGTCTGGAGTTTAAGGCCGTTTTAGAGATGTTAGCCCGCCGGGCCGGCGTGGAGCTGGAGCAGTTCCAAGGCCAAAAAAGCGGCGGTAACGCCGAGCGTAAAAAACGGGCCCTAGAAGCGCTAGAACTGGCTGTTCGGTTTTACCAAAAACAACTGACAGTTAACAAACCTGCTCTTACATACCTTTTAAAAACCCGCGGGTTTACCAAACAGACTTTGCTTGATTGGCGTCTAGGCTACGCCCCGCAGACCGCCCATGCGTTGACTGATTTTTTAACCAAACACGGCTTTACGACAGATGAAATGAAGCGCGCCGGTCTGGTTACTCAACGTTACTCCGGCGCCAGCGATATGTTCCGCGGCCGGATTATGATTCCACTAGGCGATAGCCGCGGCACGGTAGTTGGCTTCACTGCCAGAATTCTTAACCAGTCGGATAACGAGGCACCCAAATATATCAATACTCCGCAAACCGTGGTTTACGACAAAAGCCGCCAAGTCTACGGACTGCACTTGGCCAAAGAGGCAATCCGCAAAACCGGTTTTGTTGTGGTGGCCGAGGGTAACCTGGACGTCATCAGTAGCCACCAGGCCGGGGTAACCAATGTGGTTGCCAGCGCCGGTACAGCTATGACCGAGCAGCATTTGCGAGAACTCAAACGCTTTACCGGCGATATCCGCCTGAGCTTCGACTCCGACAGGGCCGGTGTAGCTGCCACCGAAAGAGTTATACCGTTAGCTCAAAAAGCTCAGGTGAATCTGCGCATCATAAGCCTTAAAGACGCCAAAGATCCTGACGAGCTGGTCAGAAAAGACCCCAAGGCTTGGCAGCAGGCTATAGAAGACGCCAAGTATGCGCTCGATTGGCTGGTAGAACGTTACCAAGCCGAGTTGGATTTAAAAACGGCGTCCGGTAAAAAGGCTTTTACAGATGCCCTGTTGGTTAGCGTCCGGCAATTGCGTGACCAAGTGGAGCAGGAACACTACTTAAAACACATCGCCAAACTGACCGATTCCAGCTACGAGGCCGTGCGCTCCAAAATGGAGTCTGGCGCCTCAAACGATGTCTCGCCGCGCCGCAAAATACCCAAAAACCAGCCCAACACCAGCCGTTCAGAGCTGGAGTACCAAAGGCTGCAAGACCACTTTTTGGCAATGGTTTTGATGCAGCCCAAACTACGCGACTTACTAGATGATTGTCATGAGGTGTTCTTTAGCGAAGGCCCGCCAAGGGAAGTCTTTAAATTCATAAAGAAAAACCCCGATTTTCGAGTTTCCGATTTAACTTCTATGGCCACTTCGTTGCAAGGGGTCAGTGATTATGTTAAAATTATAACATTACAGTTTGAGGAGCTTTATAAAAGCTTGGCAGTAGCCGATTTAGGCCAGGAAGCCGTGAAACTCAGACGCCGCTTAATAGGCGATTATGTTAAAACTCAAAAACACCGCTTGGCAGTCGCCATGAACCAGACCAACGACGAAAAAGAACTAGCCGACCTCATGAGCAAAGCCAACAAACTCAACGATCTCATAAAAATAATTAAATCCACTCCGGAAGGTGAGTAAATTTTTATGCCAACCAAGAAGAAGCAAGTAGTAAAACAAGAGACAACCAAGACCTTTGATAAACAGTTAAAGCAGCTGGTTACAAAGGGTAAAAAGACAGGCAAAATTGACCAGCGCGACATTTTTAAACTTATCCCAGATACGCCGACCAACATCGATGTATTGGATTATCTGTACGCCCAGCTGGCCGAGGCGGAAGTCGAAATAGTCCCGGCCACCGAGCCGGACCCCACGGACTTTAGCGATGATTGGGCTCTGGAAGAGGGCGAGGAGCTGATACCCGACGACAAGGCTTACATGGACGATATCGCCGATGACTCAGTGCGGCTTTACCTGCGCGAAATCGGTAAAGTACCTCTTTTAACAGCGCCCGAAGAGCTGGCATTGGCCCAAAAAGTAGTATCCGGCGACAAGCGCGCCAAAGACCAAATGGCCGAGGCCAATATGCGCCTGGTTGTCAGTATTGCCAAGCGCTACGTTGGCCGTGGGCTGGACCTTTTGGATCTCATCCAAGAAGGTAATACCGGCTTGCTGCGTGCCGTGGAAAAATTTGACCCGGACCGCGGTTTTAAGTTCAGTACCTATGCCACCTGGTGGATCCGTCAGGCTATTACCCGCGCCATTGCCGACCAAGCCCGCACCATTCGTATCCCTGTTCATATGGTAGAAACTATAAATAAGTTGCTCAGAACCCAGCGCCGCCTAACCCAGGAGCTTAACCGCGAGCCAACCAACGACGAAATTGCCGCGGCCATGGAAATGGACGTCGACAAAGTAGAACACATCATGAAAATCAAGCAGGATATCTCCAGCCTTGACGCCAGCGTCCGTGACGATGACGAAGACAGTGTTCTAGGTGATTTTATCGAGGACGAAGACACTAAAACACCTACAGAATCCGCCTCGGAACAACTGTTAAAAGAACAAGTCAAGCAAATCTTAAGTACTCTAACAGAGCGTGAGCAAAAAATTCTAAAGCTCCGTTTTGGGCTAGAAGACGGCAAAAGCCACACCCTAGAAGAAGTAGGTCAAGAGTTTAGCGTTACCCGCGAACGCATCCGCCAGATAGAAGCTAAGGCGCTGGCCAAACTGCGCAAGCACAAAGATACCCGCCGCCTTCACGAATACCTCCAGTAATCAGTTAAAATAGAAATATGAAAATTATTGGTATTGCTGGTACAAACGGTTCGGGCAAGGATACAGTAAGTCAAATGCTGGCCGATGATTTCGGTTGGCTTTTTGTTTCTACCTCTCGTGACTTAATCATCCCGGAGTTAAAACGTCGCGGATTGCCACTGGAACGTGAACAAATGGCCGCCCTAACTAGTGAATGGCGTAGGAAACGGGGAAAAGGAGTGGTTATAGATAAGGCAGTTGAAAAATTTGAGATAGAAAATCAAACACATCAGTATAACAGCCTTGTTGTATCCAGTTTGCGTCATCCATGGGAGATCGAGCGGCTTCACGAACTAAAGGGTATATTGGTTTGGGTTGATGCCGATCCGCGCATTCGCTACCAAAGGATTTTTAGCAGGGCTCAAGGCTCAAAGGATATGAAAACTTACCAGCAGTTTTTGGCCGAGGAAGAAAAAGAAATGAGCCACTCGGGCAACAAAATTAGCCTAAATATGGGGGCCGTTAAAGCCTTGGCAGATATTTTTATAGATAACAACGGTGATGACATAGAAAAGTTCAAGAACGAAGCCCAAAAAGCACTTACTTCAGTACTATAAAAATCTGGTAACAATCTTGGCAAATAAATTGGTCAATTACTGCTAAAATCAGGATATGCATAAGCGATATCTAGTCGCAGGGTACAGGCTGTTTTTTGCAGCTCTAACATTTGTAGCCGTGATTACCCAATTTTTAAACATTCACCAGCGGCCTAACTTTAGCGAGCTTAACTTCTTTAGTTTCTTTACAATTGAAAGCAACATTTTTGCCGCTGCTATATTCGCACTAACCGGTCTGGTTCTTTTAGTTAACAAAAAAGATGACAAGTGGGTGATGCTGCGAGGCGCCGCGACTTTGTACATGGTTATCACAGGAATCGTTTATGTGTTGTTGCTATCTGGCTTAGAAGAGTCTTTGCAAACAACGCTACCGTGGGTTAATACGGTTTTGCACTATTTAATGCCCGCGGTGGTGTTAGCTGACTGGCTAGTTGCCCCTGCCAACAGACACATTAACTTTAAAAAAGCTCTGGTTTGGCTGGGATTCCCGGTAGCATATGTTATTTATAGTCTTATCCGTGGTCCGGTTGCGAATTGGTATCCGTATCCGTTTTTAAATCCTACTGAACATGGGTATTTAAGCGTGGGTATAACAAGCGCCGCGATTGCCTTATTTGCTCTTGGAATAACATGGTTATTAACGCGCGTCAGATTATTGCCGCGTTGACTCAAAGCCTCGGGTCACATTAACAAACATTGTCGTCACCCGGCACAAAAACTTTGACAAACGCGCGAGTATGGACTTATATATTTAACAATATGGAAGCGCAATGGCGACAAGTCCAGAGGGACTAGTTGTTAGCCCTTACACCGGGCTAAATAACAAAATTACAGATCTAATTCTGCGCGCAAAAATAAAACCTGAAACACCGCTAGCAACAAGTGAGGGAGAATCCGATCAACCAGACTTAAACGGTGAATATAGCTTTGTTATGAGGGACCCCAATGATTCCTCTACGGCCACGTTAGTC
>JACRBB010000001.1 GCA_016234585.1 Candidatus Saccharimonadota bacterium | reverse complement strand
TTTCTAGTTCGGTGAACGGTTGAAGTCCGGAAAAATCAAGCTTACTCCAAGGGTCAAGTACGCGCGGCTGCATACCAAGCGCTGAAGCTAGGTAGTCACTTAATCCCGGCATTGTCGAGCCGCCGCCAACTAAGACCAATTGGTCGATTTTGGTTTGCTTTTGGCCGGAACGTTCGCTGTAGTACCTCATAACTTTCTTGACTTCGTTCACTAGGCCGTCGAGCATCGGCTGGGCGACATGCATTATCTCTTGCTGTTTATCACTATGGTTTATTCCGACCTGGTTTTTCATGGTCATGGCTTCTGTTCGGGATATACTCAGGTTTTTAGATATCATATCGGCTAGGGTATCGCTGCCTCCGGGAATCGTGCTGTTTACGAAAACAGTCTTATCAATAACCGCCACGTCAGCGGCAACCGAACCAAAATCCACCAGTATTGTTGGCTGGTTGTGCATTGTGTCTGTCATGCTGAAAAGACGAGCGGCAGCGTTCATGCTTGGCTCCAAGGCAACTGGCTCCAAATCTATTGATTCTAAAAATTGGACGTAACTATCAATTATGTTTTTAGGCGTCGCGACCATCAGCACTTCTATGCCGTCTGGACCACGCTTGGAAATCTCGTAGTCTACGTAGAGTTTGTCGGCCGGCATTGGAATGTATTGTTCCACTTCCAAATGCACGGCCTCGGATAGTTCCTCACTCTCTAGCGGTGGTAATTTCATGAGCCGGCTGAAGGTGTGAGCGGTAGGGATAGTGCAAGCCACCCGCTTGGTGGTTACGCTTCCTCTTAGGCTATTTTTTAAGACGTCATATAAAGTTTGACTTAGTATGTCTGACTTTATTATGGCCCCCTGCTGGGTCGTGTCGCTAGGGTAAAATCCGCTTACGCCGTAAGCCGTCACTTTAGGCCGTTTACCGCGCTCATTCTCTATTTGCATGACCTTTAAACTTGAGTTACCAATATCTAATCCGAAAATCGGTTCATCATGGTAAAAGTTAGGTCTAGCGGTGCCCATATTGGTTATCCTTACTCAGTAGTATAACACCTCAAAGCCGGCGATTGTGGGTTGCTTAACGCGAGGATTTTCAGGTGGCGATACTTTCTTTTGGTTAGAGTTACTGCTCATGTTTAATTATAACTAAAATCCCGGGTTGATACCCGGGATTTTAGGTTTTTTACAAACTGAGTAGCTTTAGCTAGTTAGATGACTGTTTGACGAAAGTACCACCACTCTCCAGTGTAGCTGTCAGCACATAGGACACACAGTCGCCACCGGTGGTCGTGTTGTCACAGCCGGCGGGGCTTGGCTCATAGGCGTAGCTGTTAGCTGCCGCTGTATCCACCAAAGTCTGCGCAGCACCTTTGGGGTCTTGTAGCGCGTCCCCAGGCAAACCTTTCATGTTAGCTGCCCTAAAGGTCGTGTCGTTAACGTTGGCTAGCGTAGGATATCGTCCAGCCGAGGCGTTATAGGCTTCCAGATGGCTAGCAAGCGCGTTAATGTCAGTTTTACGTTCCGTATCACGAGCCTTTTGCTGGATACCGTTATAAGTCACAATCACCAAAGCGGCAAGAATGCCGATGACGACGATGACAATCAAGAGTTCCACGATAGTGAAACCGCGATTATTTTTCTTAAATGAAGTCATTATTGACCCACCCTTCTTGTCTTTTTGCTTATTTTATTTACCAGAACACTAATTGTTCTATGACCTTGATTATAAACATGAGCATTTTGTTGTCAAGAAATATATTGCACTCTTTAGCCGCCAATGTTCTTGCTTAGCCCGGCTATCGGTCCCATTACAGAGGCGGCAATCATGCCTACTAGGGCGCCTAAAATGATAATCATCACTGGTTCGATGATGCTCGCCAGACTATCTATTACGGCGTCAACCTCTTCTTCGTAAAAATCGGCTACCTTTAACAGGATTTGGTCGATTTTTCCGGTTTCCTCGCCAACTGACATCATCTGACCGACAATTGGCGGGAAAAATGGAGCCGCACTCAGCTGCTTACCAAGCGGCTGGCCGTTTTTAACTGCTTGCGCCACATCCATCAACTCTTTTTGGATTACTTTGTTACCAACCGCTTTGCTGGTAACTTCCAGCGACTCAAGCACGCTGACACCGGACCCCATTAATGATGCGAAGGTTCGCGAAAACCTAGCAATAGCGATTTTAGCGATTATTTTTCCTAAAACCGGCAACTTAAGTAGAAAACTATGCCAACGGTACTTGCCTTTTTCCGTTTTGATATATCGGCGGAAAGCCCAACTGACCGCCACACTGAATATTAGTATGAATATGATATTTTTTTGCACGAAGGCGCTGGTGCTAAGCATAATCCTAGAGTAAATCGGCAGCTGGGCGCCTGGTCCACCAAGATCGTTAATAATCTTGGCGATTTTGGGCATGATGAAAATCATGATTCCAAAAAACGCTATGACGGTCACGGTTAATATGACTACCGGATAAGCCATGGCCGAGTGAATTTTTTGGCGGATAGCGGAGTCTTTTTCTACCTGAGTAGCCAGTCTTTTTAGTATGTCGTCCAATATACCGCCAGCCTCGCCGGCTCTGATCATGTTCACATAAACGCTACTGAAGACATTAGGATATTTTGCCATGGCGTCAGCTAAGGGAACACCGCTCTCAATATCACGATTAATGCCCGAAATTACACCTTTAAAGTACTTGTTCTCGGTTTGATCGGCCAACGTGCCAAGGCCTCGGGGAAGCGGTACTCCGGCGTCAATCATGGTCGATAGTTCGCGGGTAAATATAACTAGTTCACGGAGCTTCACCTTATGGGAAGATAGAGTGAACTTTGTTTTTTTTGTATTGACTTCACGGACACTCAAGGGCTTTGCCCCTTGTGAGCGCAGACTTTCAACGGCCGCCTCACGGCTGGGTGAGGTTAGAAGGCCAGAACTTTTATGGCCGTCTTTACTGATAATGTTATATGAAAATTGAGGCATAAGGTTAACGTTCGGAGGTTACGCGCATGACTTCTTCTAAAGTAGTTTGACCGCGAAGCGCCTTAATGAAACCATCGGTTTGCATAGTTGTCATACCTTCTTTGATAGCTTGGTCTTGGATGTTCTCGCTGGTTCCGTTACTAATTATCAGCTTTTGAAGGTCGGGGCTGATTGTGAGAACTTCGTAAATACCCATCCGCCCACGGAAGGAGCTGGCGCCACCGGTGCCGTTCATGCGCCAAAGTTTTTTAATGGTAGTTTCCGTAGTGGATGGCTGAGCAAAGGCTTCCGCCTGATGGGTGCCGGCGGGGAATTTGAATGAATTAGCAGACATGGCCTGGATTTCCAGTTGGTTGATGCGCTTCATATCTTCTTGGTTCTCAACTCCAAAAGCAATCCCAACCCTTTTAACAGTGGCTTCATCTGGTGTGTAGCTTTCTATCCCTTCCGGAACCAGTTTCCTAACCAGGCGCTGGCCGACGATGGCCCGCACGGTACTGGCGATCAAAAACGGCTCGATGCCCATGTCTAAGAGTCTTGGCAAGCAGGTGGCAGCGTTATTGGTGTGCAGGGTGCTAAAAACCAGGTGGCCAGTAAGGGCGGCTTGAACCGCCAGCCGGGCCGTTTCACCGTCGCGAATCTCGCCCACCATAATGATGTTAGGGTCCTGGCGTAGCAAGGCTCGAAGCCCGTTGGCAAAGGTCATGCCAGCTACCGGGTTAACTTGGACCTGGTTAACACCCGGTATCTTGTACTCGACAGGATCTTCTACCGTACTAATGTTTACTGATGGTTGATTCAGACGGCTCAAAATACTGAATAAACTGGTGCTTTTGCCCGAACCGGTCGGGCCGGTGAATAAGATCATCCCGTGGGGGCGGGTCAGGGCGTGCTCCAGTCGTTCCAGGTTGGTGCCCCAAAAACCAAGCTCCTCCAAGGTAGATGGCTTACTTGATTCGTCAAGTATTCTCATGGCGACTTTTTCGCCGTCGGCAATCGGCAAGGTGCTGACACGCAGAGCGTACTGTCCGCTACCGATGGCCACTTTGAACCGGCCGTCCTGGGGAGCCCGTCGCTCGTCGATTTTCAAGTTAGAAAGTATTTTTATACGGCTGACCAGAGCGGCTAAGACCTTTTTGGGCAGACGGTTGGTTTCTTTAAGTTGCCCATCCACTCGGTAGCGGATGCTTACGTAATCCTCACGAGGTTCAATGTGGATATCACTGGAAGACTGTTTAATGGCATAATCGATAATCAGGTTAACGGTTTGGGCTATCGGGCTATCTTCAGCAACATCCTCTTCGCTGACTTCCTCTTCGTCCTGGGTGGTGTCGCTGGCGATAACCTGGGTCAACTCACTGGTGATGTTGCCTCGGTATTGGTCAAGGGCAGACAGAATATTGGAACGGGTGGCGACGTGGATTTTAATATCCGCACCCAACTGTTTTTGCAAAAAGTTAAGCGCCTGGACGTCGTCAGGGTCTTCCATAGCCAGCAACTTGGCTCCGTCCAGCGTAACGTCGAACAGGACCACGCTGTATTGTCTGGCAATGTGTTCAGGAATGAGTTTCAGAACTTCTTTGCGCAGATTCCGGGGCACGATTTCCACGAAGGGTACGCCTATCTCGGCGGCATAAAGCTGGGTAAGCTCTTTCTCGCTAATGGCGTTACTTCTTAAAACCACATCTTGCAGCGGTTTTTTTTCAGTTTTTTGCTGCTCCATCAAAGCATGGAGTAACTCGTCGTTTACCTTCCGGCTTTTTTTGAGCAACTCAATTACGAGCCCATCGCTAATGCGCATATGCTTAGTATAGTGGCCTCTGGCTGCAGTAACAAGAAATATGCGGGTTCGCTATCTCCGAGTCAAGAACGCTTCTCTGTAGCTATCAGGAATTGTTGGCCAGAGAGCATATTTTTAAGCAGCAGCAATTTCTAGGGTATGATAGCTTGCTATAATTGCTTGTAGTAACGTTTGGGCGAGGGATTAAACCGTAGAAGGGTAAAGAGGAAAAGATATGGCAAAGACTGACACAAAAGCAGCTAGCAGTGGCAAGAGCCAGGCCTTGCAATTAGCGGTAGACCAGATTGAAAAACAGTTTGGCAAAGGTTCGATTATGCGCCTGGGTGAAGCTTATAAAGTCGACGTAGAAACTACCTCAACCGGCAGCCTCAGTCTCGACATGGCACTTGGCGGCGGTCTTCCAAAGGGCCGGGTCATTGAGATATATGGTCCGGAAAGCTCAGGCAAGACCACGCTAAGTTTGCATGCTGTAGCTGAGGTTCAGAAGTTAGGTGGTGTAGCCGCTTATGTAGATGCCGAACACGCCTTAGATCCGGCATACGCCCAAAGAATCGGCGTCAAAACGGAAGATTTGTTACTTAGCCAGCCCGATAACGGCGAACAGGCCTTAGAGGTAGTTGAAGCTCTGGTAAGGTCCAATGCCGTCGACATAATTGTAGTGGACTCGGTTGCGGCACTAGTTCCACAGGCCGAAATTGAAGGCGATATGGGCGATGCCCACATGGGCCTACAAGCCAGGCTGATGAGCCAGGCGTTGCGTAAACTAACCGG
>JACRBB010000002.1 GCA_016234585.1 Candidatus Saccharimonadota bacterium | reverse complement strand
CGTGTGCTTCTTGCGGGGTGTTAATTTGGTCAAGCTTACTTGCTACTGACTTTGTTAGCTCTTCGACTTTTTTTGTCGACTCATTAACGACAAAGTCCTTTGTAACAGTTCTAAACAGCATTTCGGTTGTTGCTTTTTCAATGCTTAACCATAAATTCTCAAGCTCTTTTGCATCAGGGCTAGTAAGACCACCTAAACCATCCCCCAACGCTTCGTGGTCATGTATCAGGACACTGTGTTTTCCGTAGTTAGCAGAATTGGGGTCATCCATGACATTGAAAACATATGTTCGTTTCAAATTTACAACCTCATATTCGTCTCCGTCCACCTGTTGGGTTTCTTTCTGTTGAGAGTAGCAAGCGATTCCAGCTCTAGGAGTACTGATACCTTGGGTGAACCGTGTGGGATGCGAAAATACCATTTCTACCTTATCCCACCCCATTGCTTTAGCAATCTCTTCAGATAACGAGCAGTAAACACCATCTGAACGTTTTGTGGACTGAACAATTTGAGCATCATTTATCTCAGCAATGCTTTGTATTCGTTCACAAATAGCGCGCAGAGTATGCTGAACCTGGATTTCTTCTAAAGACATTTCCGACGAGTCGTAATGTTCCATATGTTCTGGCTCAGCTAGCGCTGATGGTGCGCGGCCGGCAGAATTGCCAGAAAACTTGGTTTCTTGTCTATCTTCACCAGTAGGATCAGACGTATTGTGGAAATCTGGTAAACCGAATTCTTTTCGGATCACTTCCTGAAGCTCATTGCTAAGGCCACCATATAAATTAAGAATGCCTGCCAAATGAGTACGAGTTTCAAAAGAAAAATGATTTGTGAAAAACTGTAAGATATCAGGAGCGGAAAATATTTGTTCTGATTCTGGAAGGCGACTATCCGCTATGAGCTGAAAGGCTGCGCTTCCTAATATATGATACCTTGTTTGTTCAGGGGCCGGTGCTTCCTCAGCGCCTGAATTCACGGATTCAAGACCACGCAAAGCATCATACTTAATGTTGAGAGCCAGCTTAGGATTGCTTTTCTCAACACAACCCAGCACATCAATAAAAGTTCCAGTTCTTTCACGGCCCATAAGTTGGATAATAAGGTCTTTAACGCGACGATTAAAATACTCCGTACCCTCCGGCATCCAACCCGTCTCAGCCATAGCCTTAATGCGTGCTTTTACATCCTCATCAAAAGAGGAAGTGGAACTGGTTATCTCACCGACCGGATAAGTAATAGCGACCCCTTCCTTGGGGTTAACCTCTGACATGAGCTTATAATACAATCGCTTTTTGAAAAACGCAACAAGAAAGCATAATCACTTCAATGTCAGGTTACAGTTGCATAAAGTGGCGAGCCGCCAGATAATGTAAGCACTAGAATTTTTATAACATGGTGGCAAAAACACTTTAAAATGAACAAAAACAACCAAGTTTCTCGGATAGCCAAAGGGAGCAACAGTGGGCTTATTTAGCCGTAACAAACGCCCCAAAACCACCACTCGGCAAGGCGGCTTAGCAGTTAGTGAACGCGTTATGAAAAACGAACGGTTAAGCTCCGACTTTATTCTTAGCGCCATTGAAGACGGCGTGGTAATGGTGGGCGATGACGGGCAAATCAATCTATTCAACCCGGCAGCTAGCCACATCACGGGCTGGCCAGCCGGAGAAGCAGTGGGGCTGGATTTCCGCAGTGTCCTGACACTTTTGGATGCCCAGGGCAAACCGTACCCATCCGAAAACCACCCGGTCGGTAAGACCTTGGCAACCGGTATACCATCAAGAGACAGCAAATCGGTGCTGCGCACAAAATCAGGCAAGCATATCCCGGTTTCTATAATCGTTTCGCCGATCATAGAGAATGAAAAGCCGGCCGGCAGCGTAATCGGAGTCTTTAGGGATATCACCAAAGAAAAAGCCGAGGAAAGCCAGCGTTCTGACTTCATAAGCACGGCCAGCCACGAAATGCGCACGCCCATAGCCGCCATCGAGGGCTATTTGGCGCTAGCCCAAAATGAAAAAATCGCCAAAATGGATGATAACGCCCGCAAGTACTTAATTAAGGCCAGTGACTCGACCCACCACCTGGGAGCACTGTTCCAGGATTTGCTGACCAGCTCGAAAGCTGAAGATGGGCGACTGGTTAGTTATCCGGTGGTCGCGGAAATCGGTGAGATCGTCGAACAAGCGGCCGACGCGGGGAAGTTCAATGCTAAAAGCAAAGGCCTGGACTTACGCCTAGTAGTCAGCGGCGACCAAGAAAAGTCCAGCGGCCAGGTTATCCGCCCGCTTTACTATGCATACGTTGACCCCAACCGTTTGCGCGAGGTTTTACAGAACATCATCGATAACGCCATCAAGTACACCATGGAAGGCAGCGTGACGCTTAGGCTGACAGGCGACCCAACAGTCGTACAAATTCAGGTCCAGGATACCGGGCCAGGTATACCACCAGAGGACGTACCGCACCTTTTCCAGAAGTTTTATAGGGTAGACAACTCCATGACCCGCAGCGTGGGCGGGACCGGACTTGGATTGTTTATCAGCCGTAAGATAATAGAGATGTATAACGGCCGCATCTGGGTAGAGAGCCAGGTGGATAAAGGCAGTACTTTTTTTATCAATTTACCGCGATTAACAGGCGAGAAAGCTCTGGAGTTACAACGCCAGCAGGCCTCGCAAGTCAGCCCTCTGGACAGCCCGAGGTAGCATCGTGCTACAATAAGGCTAAGCAATAGCAATATGATAGGATACGGAACTAAAAATGGTTAAAGTACTACTGGTCGAGGACGATAATAACCTCCGGGAAATCTTTGAGATGCGGCTCCAAGCCGACGGTTTCCAGACCCTGACGGCCAGCAACGGCGAAGAAGCGTTGGTGGTAGCCATGCGCGAAAAACCTGACCTGATAGTCGCCGACGTAATGATGCCCAAGCTATCCGGTTTTGAGATGTTAGAAACACTTAGAGCAGCCCCCGGAATGGAAAAGGTCAAGGTGGTCATGATGACCGCGCTCGGGCAAGCCGAAGACCAGGCTCGCGGCGAAAAGCTAGGCGTGATAAAGTATTTAGTGAAGTCTCAAGTTACTCTGGAAGATTTTGCCAGAGTGGTAAGTGAGGTTTTAAAACCCGGCACAGCCGATTCGTCTTCAAATAATAATAAAGAAAGCGAGAAGTCCATGCCAGAAGACACAACACCAACCAACACAGGCGTTCCAATGCCACCTGCTGGAGACAGCGGCGCAGGAGCCAACCCAATCAGTGGCGCTGCCACGCCTACGGACGGAGCCGGTACTAGCCAGTCCAGCACCGCCGATGAGCAGAGCAGCGTACAAAACCAAATCAACGATTTTGTATCCAGCCCTACAGCGCCAGCAGCCGACGCGTCAGCACCTGGAGGTTCAAACCCTGTCACACCTGCCGACGACAGCGGTTCGAGCATCCCTGTGTCTCAGCCACCAGTACCGACTGAGAGTGGTGAAACAACAACTCCCACTGACCCGATGGCTCCTCCAGCCGCCCCAACCGGCGTTTAAGAAGCCTTAAAAAAAGCAAAACCACGCCCTAGGTTTAGTTACAACAGGCGTGGTTTTTGTGAGTTCAAGGTATAATACAGCTTAATGAGCAGTGAGAAAGTACCGATAGTTGCTATCGTCGGCCGGGCTAATGTTGGCAAATCCAGCATTTTTAATGCTATCATCGGGCGCCGCGAAGCTATTGTTGCCGACGAACCTGGCACAACCCGCGACAGCATAACCGGCCGAGCCAGCTGGAACAGCAAAGACTTTTGGCTAGTGGACACCGCCGGGCTAAAAAAAGCAGCCGACTCTTTTGAGCTGACAATCCAGGAGCAGATTTCCCAAGCCGCCGACGCGGCCGATGTCATTATCGTGGCCACCGAAGCCGACGTACCCCCGCTTGACGAAGACCGTAAGGTTGCCAAGTTAGCCCTAAAAAGCAAAAAACCGGTGATTTTGGTAGTTAATAAAATTGATAAGACCAAGAACGCCGATTTAGGTCAGTGGTTGACACTTGGCATTAAACCGGTACTACCAACCAGTGTCACCCAAAAAACTGGTTTCGACGATCTGTTAGACACTATCACCGAACTTCTACCCAAAGTTCGAATAAAACAAGACAAAGACCGCCTACGCGTGGCTATTTTGGGACGACCCAACGTTGGCAAATCGGCGCTTTTTAATACTTTGTCTAAAAAACAGCAGGCCATCGTGGCCGATCGGGCCGGCACCACACGTGATGTCAACCGCAACACCATCCGCTATCAGCAAACCGGGATTGAGCTGATGGACACCGCAGGAATCCGCCGCGGCGGCAAAATAGAGCGGGGTGTGGAACATTTCAGCGTACTGCGTTCGCTAGCCGCCATAGAAGAGGCCGATATTTGCCTGTTGCTACTAGACTCCTCCGAACTTAACGTGGCTTTGGATCAAAAAATTGCCGGGCTAGTAAAGGAAGCGGGCAGGGGATTAATTTTGGTGGTCAGCAAGTGGGACAGCATCGATAAAGATGCCTACACCCGCGACCTGTTAGCGCCCCAGATCGCCAATAACTTTGCGTTCGTGCCCTGGGCACCGCTAATTTTTACCAGCTCCGTAACGGAGCAAAACGTTACTAAGATATTCGACCTGGTCCTAGATATCGCCTCTTCCCGTGCCCAAACTATTAAGACTACCGAGCTTAACCGCTGGTTACGCCGCACCGTGGACACCCATCCGCCGGCCGGGCTTAAAAATCGCCAACCAAAACTGAATTACATCGTTCAAGAGACAGATAACCCTATCCCCAGCTTCAAGGTCTTTGGCTCTCATACCAAGTTTTTACACTGGAGCTACAAACGTTATATGGAACGCTCGTTCCGCGAGCGGTGGCCATACAGCGGCTCAGCTATTAAGTTCTGGTTCATCGAGAAACACTAGGATTCTTAAAAATTATAAAATTAATTACGGGCTGGACGGCGAATGCCGCCCAGCCCGTACGTCCTACCTGCGGTAAGGTGGTTCTTCCGGAGGATTCTCCTCCAGAGCTCCCTTTCCGAGCAGGTAGAGGAGTATCACGGCGGCGGCCACGGCGAACAACAGGACGAACTTGCGCATAGCGCGGTTCCTCTCTCGTTCAGGTTTACCAAAAGACGGGCTAGAGCCGTGCTTCGATGATCCGGTCCAGACCTCTCCACTTCAGGATGTAGGTGAAAACACCGACCAGCACCCCGAGGATGATGAAGCGACGAACACGATGATTGCCGATTGTCATGGAACTCCTCCACGCGGATTGGACGTACGTATATTATAACATATTTTCTTGTTTTACGCCTTTTGATTTAAGCTGTTAGCATATGGCTTTGTTTGAACAAAAACGGGATATGCTAAGCGGTTCACCGCTTTATAGCATCGGCTCTAACCGTACAGTGCTGGTTATCGGTCTAGGTAATCCCGGCAAAGAATACGACGGCACCAGACACAATATCGGTTTTGCCATAGTTGACGAATTTGCTAAAAAGAACGACTTTCCGGGCTGGGTCGCCAAAAAAGACCTGATGTGCCAGTTAGCCATACACACCTTGGGTGATACACGGGTTATTTTATGTAAACCGGCCACCTTCATGAACGACAGTGGCCAGGCCGCCGGAGCCGTCCAAAAATTTTACAGGGTCTATAATGCTCAAACTTTAGCTGTGTACGACGAACTGGCCGTGCTGTTCGGTAACTTACGCACCAGGCTTGGCGGAACGGATGCCGGCCATAATGGCGTTAAATCGCTCATAAATCACTTAGGCGACGATTTTGGGCGCCTAAGAGTCGGCATCGGCAGCGAAATAAGCCAAAAAGCCGAGGCTAGTGACTTCGTACTGGGTAAATTTACAAAAAAAGAGCAGGAAACTCTCCCGCTCATTATAAAAGAAGCTTGCACGCTGGTAACTGAGTATACTACTAGCGGCAACCTCCCTCACGAAACCCGGGTGGTTATATAAATCTTCTTACCAAACACGACGGTCATTCACGATAAATAACCATCCTGTTTGAAAAGAAAGTGTCACAGATAGGCTTGACCAAAAAGCCGGGCAGTAGCGCATCCGTGCGCTACCCGGGGCCATGATCCTTCCTAGAAGTCCATGGGTTCGATGAGACCCGTGTGAATCGCCTCGATCAGTCGCTCAACGTCGCGCTCCATGTTGGCTCTCACAAGCTCACGGAGGGCGATCAGGAGGTCTTCGATGCCGTCGTTCAGAGCGTCATCGAAGAGTTCGACTTCGTCCTGGGTGAACTCACCGCTGTGCTTCCACTCGCAATTGGGGCAGCGACGGTCGATCTTCCACAGATCGCCATCACGCTCCTCCTGGCTGATCGGATAGACCAGCTCGCTTGTACACCTGGGGCAGACGTGAAGATCAAACAGATCCACGTCGTCGCCCACTGGCACTCCCCGGAAGGGAAGTGGGTCGCAGTCGGACTGGGAGTCGCAGAAGTACACGATCTCGATGATCTTGCCTCCCGGGAGCGCAACCTTCTTGGTGCGGTGACCGGCGTTGAAGTCAGGATTGGAGTCATGCCTACGTCTGTCCATCTTAGTGGACCTCCTTGGGTCAGGGGCTCTATCGATTACTTCCACGGGGGTGCCAGATCATCTATAATAATTAGCTGACCCTGCATCCCCGTGGAACTTCTTATCTGTGACACTTAAAGTAACAATTGACATCAGTAAAAGATATCAATATAAATATATATTATCATAAATATTAATTTTTGTCTACTGTTTTGTCTGCTGTAGCGGTGCTTTTAGGAGTACATATGTGAGTGACTGGGTAGGAGCAAGCAATTGTTATTTGGTTTTTTTACGTGCACGCGTAACAGCGAAGTATACATAAGCGTGAGGGTGCTGCATTTGAGTCTTAAATCAGGGCGGCGTTGAGGAACGCAAGTGAAGTGTACATATGGGTACATTGAACGCGTACCGGAAGCGACAACCTGATTTAAGGCCAAAAGTCCAGTCGATGTTTTTGGCTTAGCCAAAAGGCGGAGCTGGGCGGTGCAGTGACCGCAACATAAAGAGCCTCCAGAGGGGGTG
>JACRBB010000029.1 GCA_016234585.1 Candidatus Saccharimonadota bacterium | reverse complement strand
GAAAACCTTGGGGCTATCTAACCATTTATTATCGGCAAAGGTTTTGTCTTTTATTAGTCCGCGCCAGGTTAAATCTTCGCTTAGGCTTGTTGAGCTCAATTTATGCCTCCTCTCCAGCCTCGAGTAATGTGAACTGCCTGCAACTAGAATACCGCTTGTCAACGTACTCTACGAGTATGTTTCCTCGCCTGACCCTAGTTTTGGCGACGTTCACATTACTCTTGCTTAACAGAGCGGCGACATAAATTAAGCTCATTCTCAGAAACCTACTTTTTACTTACTATATTGATAGTATAACCCAAAGACTTAGGTGATGATTAGAGCTTACGTTTTATGGTACATTTATAGAAGCTTGGGGTTTGATATAATACTTCTGAGAAAGGATCGTTGGGCTTATCTATGAGTAGCCGATTGGGTAGAGGCAGTAATCGACAGCGACGATCTAGCAATAATACCGTTACCACCCGTAGTGGTAACCAGTTAAAGATACACCGCTCTTTGGGTGAGAAATGGGTAGCCCGCAAAGAACTCAAAGCTAGACGCAAAGTACAGCGTATGCAAGGCTTGCCCAAATCAAGGTTTAAAAGGGCGTTGTGGCGCTTACAGCCAAAACGCTTAGCCGCCTATTGGTTCAGCCGCGACGGCGCGATAATGGCGCTAAAGGTTGCCGGTATAGGCATTTTGGTCTTATTCATTACGACACTGGCAGTCTTTGCTTACTTCCGTAAGGATCTGCCATCCATTACCGATATATCCGGCGGCAATCTGGGCGGCAGCATTAGTTACTACGACCGTACCGGCCAAACCCTGCTATGGCAAGACTATAACGCCATTAAACGCGTACCAGTTAACAGCGGCGACATATCAAAATACGTTAAAGACGCTACCATCGCCACTGAAGACCGAAACTTTTATAACGAGAAGGGCTTTGACGTTAAGGCAATTGTTCGAGCTGCTATTAACGACATCTTCCACACCGGTGGGACCCAAGGCGGGTCAACCATCACCCAACAACTAGTAAAAATCACCCAGGAATGGACTCAACAACGCAGCATAACTAGAAAGGTTAAAGAGTTAATCTTAGCCGTTGAATTGGAGCGCAGCTACTCTAAAGACGAGATTTTGACCGGGTATCTTAACGCCGCGCCGTATGGTGGAGTGGACCACGGTGTCCAGGCGGCTGCCAGTGACTACTTCCATAAGTCGGCCAAAGATCTGACATTGCCGGAAGCCGCCATGTTGGCTGCCATACCAAAGGCACCGGGCTACTATTCACCATACAGTCCCTACTTTGAAAAGTCGGCCTTCACGGCTCGTTATGACTATGTATTGGATTCTATGGTCCAAACCGGAAAGATTAAGAAGTCCGATGCGGAAACAGCCAAAAAATTTGATGTTGTCGCCACCGTCCAGCCGCAACAGACCAAATACGCCGGCATAAAGTCGCCATACTTCGTCCTTGCTGCCAAAAATGAACTAACCAACACCTTTCTAAGCGGTGAAAATGGCAGTGGTTCATCTAAGGCTGGCGGTTGGAAAGTTATTACCACACTGGACACCAAGCTGCAGGATCTTGCCGAACAGCAGGTTCAAAAAGGCATTACCCAGGTTAAGCGCCAAGGTGGTGACGAGGCGGCTTTTGCTGCAGAAGACGTCAAGACCGGCCAGATGGTCGCGCTAGTCGGCGGTGTAGACTTTACCAATGCTGACTATGGCCAGATAAATTACGCTCAGACACCATTGCCGCCGGGCTCCAGCTTTAAGCCATACGACTACACGACTTTAATAGAGAACAGTAACAGCGCCGGAGCCGGCTCGGTATTATATGACGTCCAGCAAGCTATTCCCGGTTATCCGTGCACCAATAAGGCTTTGCCGAAAAATGGTGGTAACTGTTTGGAAGATTATGACTTCCGTTATCCTGGGCCCCTGACTCTGCGTTACGCGCTTGGCGGTTCACGTAACGTTCCGGCAGTTAAAGCTATGCTTATCGCCGGAGTAGACAAGACCATTAAGACTGCCGAAGCCATGGGCCTAAAAACAGGCTACAAATGTTACTCCGATCAAAAACTGACCCAGACCACTCAGTGTTACGGGGCTTCCGGCATAGGTGACGGAGCATTTTTGCATCTTGATGAGCACGTTAATGGCTACTCAACTATTTCAAGATTGGGCAGCTACGTCCCGCAGACCTATATCATGAAGATTTACGACTCTAAAAGTAGTACCAAGCCATTCTATGAGTGGAAACAGCCCAAAGGCACTCAAGTTGTCCGCCAGGACGCTGCCTATATCGTTGCCAATATGGTTTCAGATCCTAACGCCAGCTACTTCCCGGCTGGACGCAAACCGCATCGCTACAAGGGCTGGAACTTCGCCATGAAGACCGGTACGACGGCTGAGGGTAAGGATGGTTGGATGATGGGCTTTTCTACCAAGTACGCGGCCGGGGTATGGGTCGGATATCACACCAGGCAAAAAACTCTGTCTGGAACCATGGAAAATATGACCCAGCCAATTTGGCAGGGTTGGATGAACGGCGCTCATGACGGCCTTACGCCGTCCAACTGGACCGAGCCAAGCGACATCCAACATTTACCGGCCTATGTAGTTACCAGCCACGTTGGAATCGGATCGGTTGAACCTACGCCCAGCACCGAAATTTACCCGGCTTGGTATAAGCCCAAGGCCGCTTCGACCCAAAACGCCACGATTGATAAAGTATCTGGCAAAGTCGCTACCGACTGTACTCCCGGCCTTGCCAAGCAGACCCAGGGCGGCAACAGCACGGCCGATCACTTCTCGATTGACATCTTTTACGGCAACGGGGCAGCCACCAACCCCAACAACACCACCGCTAACGACGACGTCCACAGCTGTAGCGACACCAAACCGAATATCAGTGTATTTATAGATGGTACGGATGTCAGCAGCGGCGGGACTGCCAACTGTTCCAGCAGCTGTAACGTTACAGCGACGGTTTCGGCTGGGACCCACCCGTTTAACGACCCGGCTCACCCCCAATTCCCGGGCACCGTCAACCTGCTGGTCAATGGTCAAGTGGCTCAGTCACAAGCAGTTTCCGACCCGTCAGATACAAAGACTTTTAGCTATTCTGGTTCGGGTAGCGTAACAATTGCCGTTCAGGTGATAGACAGCGTACTGTACGATGTTACTTCAGGCAATGCTACGGTAAACTTTGCTGCAGCCGCATCAGGGCCAAGCAATCTTCAGGCCACGCGTACTGGTGCGAATACCAAAATTACCTGGGATAATGGCTCCGGACCATTCACGGTCAAAGACAATGGTAACCCGATTGCCTGCTCAGCCAGTGGTTGTACGGTCTCGCAAGTTTCGGCACCGGTTGGCAGCACTGTTACCGTTACCGATAGTAACAATAATACCGCCACGACCACTGTTACAAATTAGTCTTTTTCTAAGAATGTATTAAGGGCGGTTCTGATATCGGCAACCGGCATTAAAATTGATGGTTTTCCTGCCCTGAGCGAAGTCGAAGGGTTACCAGAGCGTACCCGCGGCCCGATGGCCACTTCAAAGCCGAGCTTTTTAGCTTCTGCCAGTCGTTTTTCTAGATAAGGCACATGCCTGACCTCCCCGGACAGCCCAACCTCACCAAATACCACGGCGTTTTTCTTAAGCTGCATACCCTTCGCGGCGCTGGCAATCGCCATACAAATAGCTAGGTCCGCAGCCGGCTCGCTAAGGCGTATACCGCCCACAATGTTAACGTAAATATCTTTGTCTGCCAGCTTTAGCTTGGTGCGTTTTTCCAGCATAGCAATCAATAGGTTTACACGGGTAAGGTCTATGCCGCTAGCGGTGCGCTTCGGGTATCCGTAGCTGGTGGTATTAACCAAAGCCTGAACTTCTACTAGCAATGGGCGGCTACCCTCCATAGTAGCGTGGACAATTGAGCCATCACTGGCTTGCCGCTCGGCTAGCAGAGCTTCTGATGGGTTTTCAACCGGCTGCAGGCCATGTTCGCCCATCTCAAAGATACCAGTCTCGTTGGTCGAACCGTAGCGATTCTTTACGGCCCGTAAAATTTTAAAACCACCATAGCGGTCGCCTTCTAGCTGCAAAACAACGTCGACGATGTGCTCCAACACCTTAGGGCCGGCGATAGACCCCTCTTTAGTAACATGGCCAACTAATAAAAGCGCCGTGCCTGTGGCCTTAGCGGCGGCCGTTAGAAGCTGCGTGCTGTTGGTAATTTGGCTTACCGTGCCGGCAGCCGAGGCTATTTCGTTAACGGATACAGACTGTACCGAGTCCATCACCACCACGTCGTACTTACCGTCGGCAATCGTAGCCGCAATGTCGTTGGCAACGGTTGAAACAGCCAGTTGCAAATCTTTATGGGAGGCACCCAGCCGCTCGGCTCGCAAGCCAACCTGGCGGGCAGATTCCTCGCCACTGACGTATAAAACCTTGTGTCCCTTGGCAATGTTATAAGCTACTTGAAGCAGCAGCGTGCTTTTGCCAATACCTGGCTGACCAGCCAATAGGTTAACGCTCCCGGCCACCAAGCCTCCGCCCAAAACCTCATCGACTTCGGAAATATTGGTCAGAATCCGGGAGGTTTTTGTAGACGCGGCCTTAATAACCGATTCTACTTTTAGGCTGTGGCCACTGGCCCCGGCAGTCGCGGTTGTAATCTCAACCTGCTGCTCCAGGGTGTTCCACTCGCCACACTGGGCGCAGCGCCCGGTATAACTTAACGACGATGCCCCACAATTACTACATACATAGCGTGTCCCTAAACTCTTTGCCATACGCCTATTTTAACAGACTATTGCGCGGCTTGAGGTGTTAACCGGGTGTCTATGGCGCTGTCTAAACTCCTAAGTTCGGCAGCCAGGCTGTTACGCGTCTGCACCAGCTCGTTAAACGAATCAATGTCGTTTTTTAATCTGGTCACGCCGCTATTATAAGCGGTAATTTCGGTGTTGAACCCCGGAACCGCGGCATTATAGGCCGCAAAGTCACCCGAGCTCTTTAACCTGTCCAACCGGGCCCGGTCGCTTTCTATTTGATTAAGTAGGTTCTTTAAATCAGCCTCTTGGCTATCGATACTCTGTTTCATGGCAGCCAGTTGCTGGTCATAGCTAGTAATCTTGGCTAGACGGTTAGTAAATTCTCCTTCGTAACTGGCCGAAAATGACACCACGGCAGCCCGATTGCTAAAGTACTGATTGTAGTAATTTTCTAGCGGAGCCGGCAAGTCAGCGATTTCAGTGCCAAAAACAGAGTGCATTTCGTTGACAACGTCGTTAGGTTCAGACTTTTTATAGGCATTGACAGTATCCGTGATACGTTGGTCCGTCTGGGTATCATAGTAGCTTTGCAGTAGACCGTTCACGTAGTTTTTGTCCTTGGAGCTAAGCCGGTCATAGGCGGCATGCAACATTTCGTGAGCCGCTGTTACCTCGTGCACGCCGTTTAAACGGGTGTCGGCCACATCGTATATGTAGATTCCGTTTTGGATCGGTTGGTAACAGCCCAGTACGATTGTCTGCTCGCTTACAGGACAACTTTTTCTAAAATCGGCGGCTTTGGCGACCAGCGACGTGTGATTTACGTAAAACATGTGCCGGGCCTTGCTGGTCATAGTGTCATCGCTAGCCAGTTGCGCGATAGCAGCCGGGGGATTGTAGTTACGTAACCTAGCCCAGTCAAATATAGCCTGACGCTGGGCGTAGATCGCAATCGGCACTGCTAAAATTAGCAGGCTCAAAGTAAATGTCGATAGTCGTTTAACGGCCTTCATATACTGCTAGGAAAAGTATAGCAGCCTGGCTTATTATTCGGGGAGAGCGGCGTATGTCAGCTCGGATTTTTTAGCGCCGACGCTGACAATGTCACCTTTATGATAGGTATCGTCCAGCAACCCGCCGGCAATCGCGTCTTCCAAGGTTTCTTGCAGTAAGCGCCGCATCGGCCGGGCGCCGTTAAGGGCATCGTAGCCTTCTTTTAACAGACGGGCTTTGGCAGCTTTGCTGACTTCCAGACCAATGCCCTTTTTAACCAGGCGTTCGCGTAAATCTTCTAGTTGTAGGTCTAGTATCTTCAAGGCGTCGGCTTTGGTTAAGGCCCTAAAGACGATTATCTTGTCTATCCTGTTCAGTAGTTCCGGCCGCATCATTTTCTTAAGTTCTTCGTGAACTTTGTCTTTGTTAGCGGCGTGCAGCTCGTCAAGATTATCCAGATCACCACGCGTGGCGGCGCCAAAACCAAAACTGGCTTCTTTTTGGAGTTTTTCAGCACCTAGGTTACTGGTCATTATTACGATAGTGTTGGTAAAGTCAATCTTACGGCCTTTGGCGTCGCTTAGGGCACCATCTTCCAGAATCTGCAGCAGCATGTTGAACACATCCGGGTGGGCTTTCTCGATTTCGTCAAACAGCACCACGCTATAAGGCTGGCGTCGGATTTTATCGGTCAATTGTCCGCCATCCTCGTAACCGACGTAACCGGCCGGCGCGCCCACCAGGCGGGCCACCGTGTGGTGCTCACCAAACTCACTCATGTCTATCTTAATCAAGGCTTCATCTGAGCCAAAGAACTCTCTGGCCAGGACGCGGGCTAGTTCGGTCTTGCCAACGCCGGTTGGGCCTAAGAAAACAAACGAGCCTATTGGTCGCTTTTCGCTGGATATCCCAGAGCGGCTGCGGCGGACTGCCCGAGATACGGTCTCGACGGCTTCACTCTGGCCGACGATGTATTTACTGAGGTTTTTTTCAAGATTTACCAGGTATTTAGCTTCGGAGCGAATAACCTTGGTCACCGGCACGCCGGTTATTCTGGCCACGGTTTCAGCAACGTCATCGCTGGTAATGGTAATAGGTTTGCCGGTTTTATGCTTGGTTTCCAGCTTCTTTATTTCTTCGCTGATCTGGCTGGCCTTTTGTTTTTGACGAGCGGCTTTTTCGTAATCCTCGGCCTCCACAGCGTCATCTATCCGGGTGTTAGCAAGTTTCAGCTCTTTTTGCATTGTACGCAGTTGAGGCGGAGTCTTGCCCTTGTTAACTCTTAAATAGGCCGACGTTTCGTCTAGTAGGTCAATCGCCTTGTCGGGCATAAAGCGATCTTTAATATAGCGGCGGGCAAACTGGGCCGTATCGGCCAATACCTCGTCGCTGACTTTCACACCGTGGAACTCCTCATAATGGCCCCTTAGACCCTTTAATATGGATACCGTTTCCGGGAGCGTGGTCTCGGGTACCTGAATCGGTTGGAAGCGGCGTTCCAAAGCCGCATCTTTTTCTACGTGGCGGGTGTACTCGTCGGTGGTCGTGGCGCCTATCATACGGATTTTACCGCGGGCTAAGCTAGGTTTTAAGATATTTCCAGCGTCCATGCTGCCTTCGGCTGAGCCGGCCCCAACAATCAGGTGCAACTCGTCAATAAACACAATCACGCTTTTGTCTTGCTCCAGTTCGGCAATTACTTTTTTAAGGCGATCTTCGAACTCACCACGGTACTTGGTACCGGCTATCATACCGGCTAAGTCCAGGGTAATAATCCGCTTGTTCAGCAAGCTATCGGGCACTTCTTCATTAACGATACGCTGGGCGATACCTTCTACGATGGCCGTTTTGCCAACACCCGGTTCACCTATAAGCACCGGGTTATTTTTGGTGCGACGATTTAAAATAGTGATTACCCGGCGGATTTGCGGCTCGCGCCCGACTACCGGGTCCAGATTGCCCTTTCTGGCCAGCTCGGTCATATCGGTGCCAAAAAATTCCAGGGCGGTCTTTTTACCACCGCCACGGCGACGTTGGCCCCCGGCGGCCCTTTCGCCATCCTCATACTGCTGGCGGCTCAGAAACTGTTCGACTTCGTTGCTCAGGCGGTCAGTATCGACGCTCATGTCCCGCATTAAAGTCGTTGCCCGAGCATTTTTTTGACTAAGGATGCTATACAAAATATGCTCTGTGCCGCAGTGGTCCTGGTTGAATTCCTGGGCGATTTCCCAGGCCATTTTCAAGGTCAACTTGGCAGTCTCGGACAGACCCTTGCCACCCATATTTATAACTAAGGTCTTAGGCGTCAAATTAAGCGCCAAGCGAGCCCGGTCCAGGGTTACACCGGCGCCTTCTAATATTTTGGCGCCCAGGGAGCCATCTTGGGCCAGCACACCCAGCAATAGGTGCTCCGTGCCAATGTAAGCGCTACCGCTGGCTCTAGCAATCGCGTCGGCGTGCTTCAAACTCTGCAACGCGTTATTGGTTAAGTGAGATAAAAAATCCTGAAAATCAGGTGAGTTTGGCATCATTTGGTGATACTCTTTCCCTCTGTAATTTAAAATTTTTTGGCGGCGGTTATTTTTGGATTGCCGCTATACAAACCATTATAGCAGAACTTGGCACTCTCATGTCAAGAGTGCCAGAATTAGACTGTAGGCACTTAAGTTTTCCTTCAGTTTTAGCAAGTATTCTATCAAGGCTTAAACTAATCAAAGGAGCAAAGCACGATATGAAATACAGCAAAACATTAATAGTCGCGTCAGCCGTAACCGGAGCCATAGGTATAGCCGGCATTTCAACAACGGCAATGGCCGCCACTTCTAGCAGTGACTACCCGCCTATTGTTCAAAAGCTTGCTGACAAATTCCACCTGAATCCAACGGACGTCCAGCAAGTCTTTAAGGACGAACAGGCCACCCATGATAAAGATCGCCAACAGAAACTGGAAGATAAACTCACGGCTGCCGTTAAGAACGGCAAGCTGACCGAAGATCAAAAAACAAAGCTACTCGCCAAGCTTGACTCATTAAAATCAGAATTTAAAACCGAAAATCACCAAGATCGCATGGCCAATCATCAAAAACTCCACGACGAGCTGGAAGCCTGGGCCAAAGATAACGGCATCACTAACCTGGATGATGTTTTACCCACGCCACCTGCCGGCCCGCATGGCGGCATGATGCGATAGTCAGACTGTTGTCAGGGTAACTTTGTTATGGCGGCGCGAGCCTTCAAAGGCCACCAATATGATAGCCAGTCCTATTATGCCAGTTACGGCTTCGGGTACTTCAAACCGGATACCGGCCAGCAGCAGGATCGATAATGCCAAAATAGCATAATGGGCACCGTGTATCAGATAGCGGTAGTTGGTCAATGTGCCTTTCTCTAAAAGATGCAACGTCATAGACCTCAGATATAGCGCACCAATGCCTAGCCCGGCAACTATTAAAAACACTTCCTTGGTGATAGCAAAGGCGGCTACCACTCCGTCAAAACTAAACGACGCATCCAGCAACTCCAGGTATACAAACTGGATAAGTCCATGATGGGCTGAGTTTTTGCTGCGGCTCAGCAAAAAGCCGCTTACACCTTTGACAGCCAGGAATATCAACGCTCCCAATAGCCCGGCAAGGGCTATCCTGTTACTACCCGGAGATAAGACCAGATAAACAAGCAGTATGGCTATGGTAGCTCCAGTAACAGACACCAGCCATGGCCGGTTGAAGTTGCCCAGAGGCTTTTCGATACTTTTAAGCCAATTAACCTTCTTGCGTTCACCAAAAAACATTAGGCTGACCATAAGTAAAAAGACCCCGCCGAAGGCCGCGATTATCGGATAGCCAGATTTTAACTCTTCGGCGTAGACGTCAGGGTGGTGCAAAGCCTGGTCTAGTACCTGTGACAAGCCGTTATCAGATGCCCAAGACACCAAAACCAAGGGCAGTATGGCCCGAACGCCAAAAACAGCTATGGCAATCCCGACCGTTAAAAATAGGGTCCTCCAGATTTTGCTCATTTTAGCTAGCACCTGGCTATTTAAAACGGCATTATCGAAGCTAAAAGTTATTTCTATGGCTGCCAGGGCGATAATTGGCAGTAAAACGCTCGGTCCGCCAAACATTATCGCGGCAATCACTACCAGAAGCGACACACCCGTCACAAGGCCGTATCGCCGCAGAAGTCCTGGGTGGGCAGTTGCACTCATTTCGTCTTATGCTAGCACGAGAGGTTCCAAAATATACAAAAAAGAGCCTTTTGAGGGGCTCTTTTTTGCCGTAACTTCCGCCATTGCTGACTTTGGTTACTGATTCACCTCACGATGAACTATCCACAGTCTATTCCCGCTCTAAAAACTTGTCAATTGCTTGTGTTTATATTATAAAATGCCAATGCTTAAAATCTGTGGATAACTTAGTTACTAACACCTTACGAGTCCCAGCGGAAGTGGTGTCCAAAGTGGCCATAACGGGCAGTTTGTTCGTACTGGGGTTTACGTAAATCCAGGTACTCAATAATACCTTTTGGCGTTAAGTCATAGCCTTTCACAAGTTGCGACTTACCGTCCAAGACTACCGTGGCTTCCAACGGCTCGGCCACACCGATGGCATAGGCCAAGTAACAAAATACTTCTTTGGCTTTATGTTTTTTAATGTAATCCACGGCAATCCGCCGGGCCATATAGGCGCCGGAGCGGTCCACTTTGGTAGCATCCTTGCCAGAAAATGCCCCGCCGCCCACCGGTACTTGAGGTCCGTAATTATCAACAACAAGTTTACGGCCGGTCAGTCCGCTGTCGGCGTCAAAGCCGCCTTGATTCCAATCCCCAAACGGGTTTGCGTAAATTTGGACATCGTCAAGTTTAGGCTTATCTTTAAGCCATTTCTTAACGGCTTCATCTAGCTCAACTTGTTTAGCATGCTGAAAGCTGGCTACAACAGCGGTAATCTTACCATCCTTTAAGGTCACCTGCGTTTTACCGTCATACGGCCAGCGCTTAAATATGTATTGGTTAAGCTGCCGGGATAAGACCACTTCCAGCGGCAATAGCTCATTTGTTTCCGATGTCGCGTAACCTACCATAATACCCTGGTCACCGGCTCCGCCACTGTCTACCTTAACGGCGATTTCCGGGCTTTGATGCACGATTTTGTGTCGTATTTTAACCTTATCGCCTGCCAGTCGCCTGACTATCGGCTCAACGTCAATTTTGGCATGCGCCGTCACTTCGCCAACTACAAAAACCTCGCCGTGACCGCCTACCGCCTCAACTGCCACTCGAGCCTTTGGGTCTTTTTTAAGATAAGCGTCCAGTATGGCATCGGATATCTGATCGCACAGTTTATCCGGGTGTTTTGGCGATACACTCTCGGCCGTTTTGTAGGTTGACATAAAAAAATCCCTTCTTTTTACCGTTATTTTGGGATAGAAGGGCAGTAAGCTTATCTATCCCGGAATCCGGGCTGGATGTGGCACCCTTCGACAAGCTCAGGGTAAACCTCTGCTTGACTGGGTTGCCGGCGGGTCATCGGGCCAGAACCCTTCCTCCTTCGCAAAAAGCTTCGGAGGACCCTCCATAGTCTTGACGACGGAGGGAACCGCACTCTTGATAATTAATTTTTAAAACACATCCAGTATAGCATGGGCTAACGCTTGCAAAATAACAGCTATGTTGTTGTTTATGCATGTGCTTATTGTGCAACTTTTGCTGGCCATGTATATTCTATAAGTGCCAAGTAAAAACAAAAAAGTTCAATAATTCGCCATCCACTTAAGGTTAATTTCAGTCTTACGATCTAACATTTAAAGGCTAAAAGCCAATTTTTGTGTGGACACATCATATGCAGACTCCCAGGAGTACAGCTCCAAGCTCTAACTACTACTACAGGCCAACTCCCCAGGCACAGCCCGTTAGGAGCCGGCGTAAGCGTAAGTTTTTGCCGGTCTTGTTTTTAGTCGTGGCACTGGGCCTTTTGTATCATTTTGTCGGTTTGCCGTGGTCACCCCGTCATTCAAATTATACTGGCAGCAAGAAAGTAACAGCCGCGAATATTATGCCTCCTGGTTTAAGTCAAACCAGCTCAGACGCCATGGCCGCTAAGATTAACGCGGTTATCGCAGCCCACCCCGAACTTGACATCGGTGTCGCCGTCCAAGACCTAAACAGCGGTAAAATCTACCAATACGGGGAAAATCAGCCGTTTATAGCAGCTAGTATTTCCAAAGTCCTTACGGCCGTACTCTTTTTACATCAGGTAGAGAACGGCAAGGCCAGCCTAACCGACATGGTGGGGGGTTCAACTGCCAAATATCAACTGCAACAACTGATTGAGCAAAGCGATAACACTGCGTGGACTGAGTTTAACTCGCTACTTGGACATCAAGAGCTTGGCGACTATGCCAAACAGATTGGACTCAACAGTTACGATCCCGACCAGAATACGCTGACTGCCGATACCATCGCTATACTTTTTGGCAAGCTTTATAATAAGCAGCTCCTCAATAACTCCGACACCGCTCTTTTACTTTCCTATATGCAAAACGCCAACGAGACCGACTACATACCAGCGTCAATTCCTTCAGGTGTAAAAGTTTACCACAAGGCCGGCTGGCTAGAAGACCGCGTCCACGACGGAGCGATTATAGACAATGGCAAACACCCCTATGTACTGGTAATTTTAAGCAAGACCAACAGCGGTGTTTACGACACGGTGGCCGGCAAACAGGCATTCGCCGGCATTACCTCGGCGACAACCAAGGCTTTTTTGTAGGAGTGAAGAAGACTACTTAGAAGGCTTCTTTTCGCTCATCATCATGAACATCTTGGCCAGCATATATACGGCTGCCAGACCGATGATGGCGTAAACCGTTCGGGATACACCGGATGATAAGTTCAGTATGTCTTCAACTAACTCACGGTTAAAAAACCCTATTAAGCCCCAGTTAAGACCCCCGATTACAACCAACGTGTAAGCGAGTTTATCTAAAGCGTTCATTTCCATGACCCATGCTCCCATTAATAATGGGCTAAGCATAAGCTTAATTTTGCCTGGTGTCCATAGTTTTTTGGCCCGTGATATACTGCCATTTAGCTATAGGAGTTAGCATGTCCACCCCAGAAAGTAATGATCTTAATCCTGAATTTGAACAGTTTGAGAACCCACAAGGTGAATACCCTCCCGTCGACCTAAGAAGGCCCTTGGTTTATAGGCATAGACGGCTTGTAAGAACCGCCGACGAGGTCGGGAGCCCTTGGTCAACACGCGTCAAGCATGGGGATACCGATAAAATTGTAGAGCTTGGCGACATAGAACTCGCTCCTGGCGATGAAGAAGGTACCCTATATGCCAGAATCCATGAAACAGTGGATAGGCATAGGACTGGAACAGTTATTGCGGCGGGTACGTTTACCGTTGCCGCGGTCCTAGCAATTCTTGGTGGAATATACAAACGCGGCCGCCAAAATAAATAACTTTTATCCCTCTCCTATTGATATCAAATGTAAGGCGGCCTGGAAGAAATTGATTTTTTATCAAAGTGTAATTCCAGGCCGCGCCTGGGTAGAGTATGTCCGCCAGATGGCAAACTGTCCCCTACCCAGGCCTATCCCTTGTCGTCTTTACCTCAGCTACCACTCCCGCGACCACCGATGCGACCCGTCAGGGCGTAACGGATAATCGCCACCAGGACGATGATCACGAGTGCCCCGGCCAACAGTGGCAACAGAAGGTACTTGACGATGATGAGGGCTGCGAACAGCAGGATGATGAGCAGTATCACGCCCATCACAATCCTCTGCGGCTTCTCAAGCCACCATTGCCAACTCTTCATTTCAAGTCCCCTCTCAAGAGACATAGAGTACGGGATACGCCTAGGACAAAGCCATGGGGCTTATCCTAAAACAAATATATAATACCACTTTATGCTAAATTATACAACGGTTGCTTGTGGTGTTTGATGGTTGAAATCTGGGGATTACTTTAGCTGGTACTTGGGGCGGTGGTAGCGATCTTTAAGTTCCAGCAGCACCATACCGGCGCCTAGCCAGAAGGCTACCAGCATTACAAAGAAGCCGAGGTATGGGATCAGAAACAGTATCAGTAAAATCGGTCCGCCGGCCAGCACCCTTAGCAAAGGATTGGTTTGTGTGCGCCATACCTTCCGTCCAACGTAGTAAGCCGTAAATAGGCCGCTGCTAAAGGCAATTAACAGCCAGCTGAATATCATCAGGATGGCCAGTGGAATGCCTATGACCGTCATTAGTAGCAGGACAAAAAGTATAGGCACCATGATGCTGGCCACAAAACCGGTCAACAGCACCCACCATACTCGGTTCATGGCCTGGTTGCTTACCTTATGGACAAACTGCGGCAGCAGCGCTGTAACTATCAGAGCCGTTACCAGAAGGAATAAGGCGGCTACCAGCGCCACCACCCCGTGGAAAATTAACAAAGAGGCAAAAGTGCCAGACTTCTGCTTGGGTGCGTGCTGGATAACCTTGCCGGCCACGGATGCGCCATCAGCAATGGCAATCTTATTTTTGCTGGTGTATTCTACGCCACCGCCAACTTTGGCGCTCCCTGCAAGCGTTATCTTATCGGCGCCACCCTTTACATCACGCCCAACCACTCCGTTCAAGTCAACCATAGAGCCGCCTACAGCCAGGTCGCGGCCGACTTGCCCGTTCAGATGCGTGTTGCTGGCGCCAAAACTGGCATCGCCGCCCACACGGCTTTTGGAATCCGTAGTGATTGTCTGAGCACCAACCGTGGCATTACGCCCAACCGAGCCGGTCAGGTTAACGGTTTGAGCGCCTAGGCGGACGCTGCCTTCCACGTTACCGCTAACATTAATAGTCTGCGCACCGCAAATCACGTCACCCTTAACAGTTCCGCTGATGTTAACTGTCTGGGCGCCACAGAAAACATCGCCGTTCACCGTGCCAGCAATGTCAACGTTCTTGGCGCCGACCCAAAGGCTGCTATCTACCGTTTCACCAGAAGACACCGTTGCCGAATCGCCAGATCTAAATTCCGTCCAAGCTTGGGCTTTGGCCCCAAAAACCAATAATAAAAAGGCTGCCCCAAAAACGAATAGTGGCAACCAGACTCCCCTTTTCATAGACCCTCCTACTTACCTATAATTATACGCCGATATGCAAGAAATATTTATTCTTACGGATTTATAAGAGGCTTGGGCTACTTTGTAAAGTCGGCAAACATTTTTCACACCTTTAGCGTAAAGGTGTGGCCAAACGCCGGGCTGCGTTTTTTCTTGATGTAATCTCACTCATGGAAAGCTGATGCCTGTCCAGCACTTATGTATAAGTGCTGTGGCCCGGACTCAACTCGGGCAACCATTTGCTAAACATGGAAAAAGACATTATGATTTTTTTACCAACCACGTTCGAGCGAGGATATGGCCCCGTCGCAATCCTGACTAGTCCAGCCGAAACACTGGTCTTTTCTCGAAAGCGATTCGTCCAACACCTCGCACATCGTGGTTGTGCTAGCTGGTGCTCGCAATACCAAAACCGAGCTAGCATCGGTGACTGGCCGGGGAGGTGCGAAAGTAATCCTCCCCGGCCAGTCCCGGTTCTTCTTTTCACGAAACTAATTATCCCTCTCTGTTTTCTTTAGCCTGAGCCTATCGAATGGCTCGAATCCGAATCTTAAAAACTAAAGAATACTTAACAAGTCAAGTGTCTACCCATCATTTTTGAGATTCGATGAGAGGAATTTCTTCAGGGTTTTTATCATAATAATGAACTACTTTTGCCGTTAATAATGACTCTGGTAGCCTGATCAATAACATCTAAGGATGCAGCAAACTATTGTGTGACAAAATATACTCCACACCGACATTGTTCAGGCTATAGGGCTGGGCTACTCAGTCTTGGAGCTAATTGCTTTTATTTTTCCCCATATTTTTTTCTCAAGCGTTTCTGAGGAGTTTAATAAGGTGGCATCTTCATATAGTCTTTGAGCTCCGCCATTAGCGTACTCTTCAACAATTTTTAAAGTCTTTGCACCATCTAATAGAACTTCGAAATCATACTTCTTATCTGCAGCTGCAATAACTCTAAATAAGACTTTGTATTGATCCTGCCACCTATCGAACACTCTAATATTGGCTATCTTTTTGGTCGTTTTTTTTAGATCAAACATAAAGCCATAGACACCAGCCATTAGATATGCTTCCCCTAGGTCTTGTTTGAAGAATATCGTATTAGGATCTGATACTAGCGGATCTAGATATTTAGCCTTTATCTCAGCATCCATATTAATAAACTGTGGGTATTTAACTGATTCAGTTGCCATAGTAATTCACGATCTTGCTACTTAACGAATTTGGTTCTCTCACTAGTTTAAATAGTCTATCATTCGGTATCTTTTCTTTCCCGAATTCAACTATATTCTCACCGTCCAGTGAAAAGACAAATACTTGTTTTTCGGGCATAAAGTTTGGTAATAAATCTAATAGATTTTTTTCTACCTGCTGATCTAATTGCTCTACAGGTGCATCTATAAAAGCAGGGAAGTTCTCGAAACCGGATAGTTCAGTCAAGGCCTTTATAGTGGCAAATCCTAAAACTTTGGTTTCACCATTGCTCAATCTAGTATGATCGATTGGCTCTACAACTCCTTCCTTCTGAATTATTATCTTATAGCCGTCAGTGAATTCAAGTTTAGTAAAGTCACTTTTCCACATTAGATCGTGGAAATATTGATTGGTGTGGAATGACACGTTTTTTCGAACCTGGTCGATTACCTTGTCTCGTACTTTTTTAGCTTTCTCAACAGTTGATTCCAGCAAACTAAGTTTTTGAGTATCTTTTTTTAATTTCTCTTGTGTCTCAGCCATTTTTTGGACTTCGTCTTTAGATTCTTTTAGCTTTTGTTCGTAGTCTTGTATCTCTTGCACAAGTTTAGAGGCTTCCACGGCCAAGTTGCCTCCTTCTTCGTGCATAATCCTGATCTGAGTTTCTATATTACCGATTTCGGCCTCTGGGGCACTAACCAGATTATCACTTATCTCCTTAAGTTCACGCTCAATGTTTTCATTTTGTTGCTCTAACTCTCTAATCGTTTTTCTTTTGGATAGCAAACTCTCGTAGCTGCTAGATATCGTATGATTTAAATTGCCGAGTATGTAGCCATCATCGACCAGGAACTCTTTCTTGTCCGCCTCCTGGTTCTGGTTAAGTAGTTGGTGCAAATGAGACTCTTCCGCGGGGCTGATATGTCGTCCGCAAATGCACATCTTGGTCTCAAGTAAGTCGTTGATTAAGGTGGGTTTTATAGACGCAGGTATAGTTCCTTTATCTCTTTGCAAACCAATCTGTGAAGTATATTTTGAAAGTTCATCTGCCACGAATACGAAGGGACCCAACGATACATATAATGCCGTTACGTCACGTCGTATATCCTCAAGCTGACTAAGCAAACGATGCTTCTCGTTTTCTAAAGACTCACGTTTAATCTGTAGTTCCCTATATTTGGCATGTTCTTTATATCTCTGTGAGATTTTATGGAGATTTAATTCGAGCTCCTTTTTTTGCTTTGAATTTTCGAAAAGATCACTCTTTTTTCTTTGAATCAGCGTTTCGTGCTCAGATATTGCTTGTATGGTGGATTCTAATTCGGGCATTTCAAGCGCAAGAGTTTTTCTCAACTCACTAGCAACCGTATCCAGGTGATTGATCGTGGTATTAAGCAGGTCAATATGAGAGACCTTCCAGATACTCATTTTTAGATTAGTCGAGTAGTCCCCCTTGAATAGACCTCGTACACCTTCGCCGTCAAACAAGAAGAATTGTCGTAAAGACCTAGGCAGAAAATTATCAATGTAGTGCGTTGCATTAGGTATTAACTGCCAGTCGCCATTATCTAATCTGAAAGCTTTAAAGTCTGTATTGGTATTCCCCACTGGCAGATTGTGAAGTTTACGTTGGAATTTATACTGAGTTTTATCAATTGTTACCTCTAGCTCCACCTCAGCTAAGATTACCTTGCTATCCGAGGCGTTTAGAGATTCCTCATTATAAATATTTAATTTGTTGTCGGTGTTATCATGAGCGCGGAAAGGCATATCTTCGTATAAACACCAGCAAATAGCGTTCAGGAAGTTGGATTTTCCCATCCCATTTTTCCCAATAAATAAGTAGATGCCTTTGTCGTCTGGAAAGGCCAGTTCCAGAGACCTGTATTGGCGGAAATTTTTAATCCGTATTTTATTTATTTGTATCATCTGGAAAATCTCTCAGCACTTCTTCTACCATTTGTAGAATTTCTTGTTTGAATGCGTAGTTTGCTTTGTCTGAGTGCTCGTGCTCAAACACGAGAAGATCCTTCAGAAGTTTCTTCTCTCTTCTGTATGTATCGGGTAGTGCGTTAATGTGGGCCTCTATCTCAGGGTTTAGTATTCTCATAATTTGCCTTACTCAAAATATACCTGATATTTGTCAGTTATTCTATAAATACTGTTTAGGCCCTCCGCTTTATTATCAGAGCTTTCTATAAAATCCTTTATACGTCTTAGCTCGCCTGCTATTATTTTTCTCTCGAATTTAAATGTTTCAGCATCGAGCGTTGAGCTGTCGGGTACCACCACAAAGTCGTAAATTATTGCAAACTCCTTGCCTGGATATTTACGCAAGACTCGTCCTCTCCTTTGGATATACTCTCGAGGGTTGGTAGTACTCGCAAGTATAATTGCTTGTTTGGTTGAAGGGACATTTACTCCCTCATCTAAGCACTTTATAGCCAAGAGACACTGGTAGGATCCATCATCAAAAAGATCGAGAATTTTTTTTCTATCACTGATGCTCTCAGATTGAGTAAACCTATGATTAATAATACCTTTTTTATTCACTATTACCTGGGCATCCTCTAGCTGCTGTCCTTGGTCGCAATAAACAAGCAGATGATTTATTTCTCCATCCTCGCTCACCAGCCTTTCTAGCAAATGCTCAAAAGCAATTGTCTTATTACGACACTTTTTGATAATTCTACTTCGAATTAGCAGCAATCTTTCTAGATATTCACCTCCTCCTTCAATAAAGGATGCCTGGGTGATTTTTTTAGACAGTTGAACATACTCCTGTGTCTCATCAGAATCTAGTTCGACATAGATAGGATAGTATTTGTATGGCGTTAACCATCCATCCTTAATCGCTTGGTCCAGAGGATACTTAAATATAGCTCCACTGAAGTATTGCTCTAGGAAATCCGTTCCTTCCTCATCGTACGCCCTAAGTGGCGTAGCACTTAGTCCGATCCGATAGGTGTAGTAATTCGTTAAGCCTTTTCTAGTCTGCGCTGCACCCATATTATGCATTTCATCAGCGATCAAACTAAGATCGGACTTATCAACGATATCTATGAAATCTTTAGAGGACATAGTTGCATGGGTAGCGATTATGACTACTTCGTTAACAATATTATCTTCATAGTCACTAACTAGATCTCGTATTTTTTCTCTCCATTCCCCAGCCGAGCTGTGTGCCTCCAAAATATGAGCTTTGGGTAGCTGAATTTCTATATCGGTTCTCCATTGTCTGACGAGATGTTTCTGGGGGACACCTACGACACAGAAGTACCTTTTATTGAAATCATATATTTTTTGGATAGCCCCCAAGGCTGTGAGGGTCTTCCCGGTGCCTGTCGCCATCTCAAAGATACCTCTGTAGTTGTTCTTCACCCAGCTAGCAACCGCGTCTTCCTGATAACGATACAGTGTTTTTGGTGCAGGCCTTAGATCTTCTTCGTAATGCTGAATCTTTTTTAAGGAATGCTTCACATCTTCATGTGCAGAAGAACATTTTAGTATCTTATCCTTGAGTGCTTCCGGCAAAGGTAGAGCCTTGAGGTGCGATTCATTATTCCAGTATGCATTGAATCTTTCTATGTCTCTCTCTTGGTAAGGCTTTTCTTCAGGTAGCCAACTTCTAAAGACCTTGAACTCCTCAATATTGGCCCCCCAACCTGCGGCTGTCTCATTGATAGATCCACTAAAACTTATCTTATCTCCAGCTTTGTCTTCTAAAATACCCACTTTTTCGTGGAATATTCCCTCGTTGTCTTTATCCACTATTGCTATTTTGATCTCTAACGAACCAGATAATAAAAGCTGACTGAATACTCGTAAGTAATCTACTTCTATTTCAGTTATAAAATGAGCTGGATCGAAATATAACTTTTCTAATAGTACTTTTTCTAAGGTTAGGTCTGTGTTTTTTATAGTTTTATAATCTTCTGGTGTAAGCTGTGCCCCCATGATGAGTTGATATTGTCCGCCGTTCATGAAGAAGTTAGCCATTCCTTGACTCGCTGCTAATATGGCTCTGGACGAAAAATACCCAGTAATTCTTTGATATTTTTTGGCTGTGGATAATACAGGTACATAGAAGTCCCGTATCAAGTTATCTGCTTCTGAGCTGTAAACCTGTTTTAATTTAAGTTCTTTTAACATCTGTTAATAGTTAGTTATGACTAGTTCGCTAATTTTACCCCTACCACCTGGTTTGCAATTTACGAATCGGTTTGCGTAAACTGGAGTTATATTGTACTCTTTATACTTACTCCTTACCAGTTTTGTATCCGAGTTGCTGAGCATGACTTTGCATCCTCTTTTCTCCAACTCATCAAAAATTATTTTCAGCTTGTCGTGTTGCCGCGTATTAAAATCCTCACTGACGTACTGTGTAAAGTTTGCGGTGGTGTTATTCAAGGGAACATAGGGCGGATCTAAATATACAAAGTCGCCGTTTCCTGCCGACCGTAGAGAATTTTTGTAAGACCCATACATAATTTTTGTTTGCTGAAGTACCCTAGAGGCATTTTCCAGAATTGCTGGATCAAAAATAGCTACCGTATTGTTGCGACCAAATGGAATATTATATTCACCTTTAGGATTTTCTCTATACATTCCGTTAAAGCAGGTTTTATTAAGAAAGATTAATAGCGCTGACTTTGTAACTGAGTCATCTGTTTTTATCTTGTTATACTTGATCCTCGCCTCATAGTAATAGTTTTTTCGTTCTTCATGATTTAAAGGAAGATATTGACTCTGTATTATTTCTAGTTCATCTATAAGTTCTTGAAGACTGCTCTTTACGTGACGATACAAATAAATGAGGTGTGAATTTAGATCATTGATAACTGCCTCAGCCGGTTCTAAGTAGAAGAATACAGCCCCTCCACCCACGAATGGTTCATAATATTTTTTTATTTTTGTCTGAGGCGGCAGTATGTCGGCAAACTGGCCTAGCAGCTGAGTTTTACCACCAACCCACTTGAGGAATGGCTTAGCCATTTTTACATTTAATCATCTACAGCAACCATTATGATCCTGCTGAGATCGTTTGTCGATCCTTTATTTCTCTCCAGCTATACTGAATAACTTTTCCGTCTGCACTAACGGAGAATATATAGAGTAAAAGTTTTTTAGCGACTTGCCATGAAATTCGTCTCAGTGCAATTTTTGCACTGTTCGCAGGCAGGGCTAAGCCGTAATAATTTCTTGTTAAGCCACTATCTTTCATCCGCGTGATAATCTGTCCAAGCGAATATATAAAAGCTACTTCTAGACCAGAGCGGTTAATGCTTTCGCCTTTTGCCTCAATAAAAAAATAGCGACTGTATCTAACGTTCCGCGCCCTTATATCAACACCGTGGGTGTGTAGTTCATCAAATTCAAAATGCCCCCAACCATTTCTGGATAGCCATTTGATGACTGAGTTTTTAACAAAGTCCTCAGTCATTTTTTTGTTAGACATTCAAAACTCCAATTAACCCGCATTATACCCCTGTTATAAGGAGTTGTACAGCTTGTTTATTCACCAATTGTTGGGTTGGATAAGGCACCCATAAGCATAGCCGTACCACCTATGGTGACCATCAAGAACGCTTCCCTTGTTGTTAACCTGTAGCTTGAATCCTCTTCGGTAGTTAGGTACATGTCTTCCTTGTCCATCTTAACTTCTAGGGTTAGATCCTGTGGCTGTAATATGCCTACCGACCCCCCTGGAGACTCTGTCTCATGCCAAGACCGTACAATAAATGAGGGCCTTTCTAACATGACTGGTGTCACCTCAATATCTGTCGGATCGCGTAGGGCATTTTCCTTTAGTCTGTTGAATGCCGTAGCATTCACAATACCAACAAGCTTTTCGGCAAGATCTCCAAGATGATCCTCGAGCCCCTGGTACTGCTCACCATTAAACCTAATACTTGGCTTATACATATTTATATATTAAACAATACTTGGTTACACTTTGCAATGTTTTACTTTCTTGGGTCCGGGCCACAGCACTTATACATAAGTGCTGGACAGGCATCAGCTTTCCATGAGTGAGATTACATCAAGAAAAAACGCAGCCTGGTTGCTTTGCTACTTTGGCAACCCAAAGTAGATTGAATATTTTTAGTATAAATAACAAAAGGCCGGCCTTGTGGGGCCGGCCCATGCTGTCTTGCTGCGCGAGCTACCTGATCGCGGAGACCACCCACTTGTGAAGAACGAGTCCTTGGACTCTCTTCATGGTAATGCGGTGAGGACGACCGATCTCGCGGTAGATGGTCCGACCATTGCTCTTGGTTCGAACTCTCCATGTTTCCCGCGTCCTCAGGATCGCGCGATTGTGCTCGAGATCGGAGCTGACGCTCAGGATCGTGAAAAGCGGTATGGAGACCTTGTTCTCGCCAGCCGGCCAGCCGTTGACCCGCCCGGCAATCAAGCGTCGAGCCGCTCCGTAGTAGCGAGAGCGCAGGCGGTTGGTGACGGCCACAGCACGAGCTGGATTGGATGAGTTGGCCCACTTATAGTAGGGAACCAGTGCCAGTAGCGAGGAGTTGCCGACATATGCGGTACACACCTCGTAGGCGCGCCCTTCGTACCTCAGGCAGGCTCGAAGCGTATCGGTCACGGATGCTTGAGCTGCTCCTCCGCCTAACGGAAGAGCCAGTGCTGCCCCTGTCATTGTGACAGCACACAATACCTTTCTCATTTTCACCTCTCAAGTCTGGTGCTCTTCTTGCAAAACAGCTAATAATATTATACTACAAGCGATAACCGCTTAACGCCGAAACGACCGCACAATAGATATTGCCAGTGCGGTAATTGCGAACACTAAAGCCGGCAGTAGCCATACTATACCGCCATTCTCGGCGCCCTGTTTATCTGACCCGACATTAAAATATATGCATACGACGGATATCAAAGATAACGACCAAAAGAACAGTAACCATTTAGTACTAGCTCTGCGCGGCCAACTTAACTTACTCATCAGCACTACTGTAGCAAAAAAATGTGGACTTTTGCCATAAGTAAGCGTTAGTTATTAGATTAGACCGGATGAGACATCCAGGGACAGGTAGCTTAGCGGTGGCGAGACCGGAGTGAACTTCTGGCGCCCCTATTGGGGCCCAGGGATACGAGTAACTGCCGGCCTTTGGTCCTGGATTTGACCAGTATAGGGTGGTTATAAAATTGGCGCAGCCGTTTCTTTTGCTCTAGTTTGTCTATTTTTGGTTGGGCTTTTTCGGGCATATTCGTCGCTCCCTTACACCCATAATTATACTCCCACCAGAAATATTAAAAATTAGCGATACTCTGGATTCTCAAAATCAAATTTGCAGCCGGCGTCCCACTCTGAACGCTGGTTACCATAGGCCGGTATACCGCCAGCCTCCTTTAACATTTTAGCTAGATGCATTAAATTCCAGCTCATGAATGTGGTATTACGGTTTGTGAAGTCGTTATCTGGCCCGCCAGAGTCTTTATCTAAATAACTGGGGCCCGGACCTGCTTCGCCTATCCAGCCGCTGTCCGCCTGCGGCGGCACTACATAACCCAGATGCTGAAGGCTGTAAAGAATATTCATGGCACAGTGCTTAACACCATCTTCATTACCGGTAATAATACAGCCGCCAACTTTGCCATAGTAGGCATACTGTCCGTTTTTATTAAGCAGGCTGGAATTACCATAAAGCCGCTCAATAATATGTTTCATTACGGAGCTGTTGTCACCAAGCCATATTGGTCCGCAAAGCACTAAAATATCGGCAGCCATTACCTTTTTATAAAGCTTAGGCCACTCATCTGTTTTGCTACCATGCTCAGTCATATCCGGATAAACACCAACGGCAATATCATGGTCCACTGCCCGAATCACTTCAGTTCTTACACCGTTTTTATCCATAATTTTTTTGCTGACATTCATTAAACCCTCAGTATTACTAACCTCCGGTGATTTTTTCAGCGTGCAGTTTATAAATAAAGCATTTAGCTCCGAAAAATCCCATTTTTGCTGTTGTGTCTTAGCCTTAGCCATTTTACTCTCCACTTAGACCTATTAATTATACTCGCTTGTAGTATGAGGTCACTTATGTGCTGTTTGGTTATTTATTTCAGGGGTACTTCGGTGAAGGTTGCATAGGCGCCGCGGTGATCAGTTATTAATCCATGGACTAAACCAGTCTTGGCAATGACATATCTGGCAATATCGCGATTGCCGCCTTTTATTTCAGGTCTTAGTATAATTTGGTCTATCTGTTTCCCGGAATTAACCGAAGTCGGGCCAATCAAAGGAACTTCCCAGGTGGGGAAACTAAAGATTTTTCGCGCTTGGTTGGGTATTCGATTTAAATCTCCGCAAACAACGGCTAAAGAATCCTGGTCACTGTCCAATTCTTCATCTACAAAACGTTTTAAAGAAATAATTTGGCGTCTACCCACTCCATTGTTAGAGTCCGCCGCAATATGCGACGCAATAAGATCTACGGGTAGCTGGGCGCCATCTTTCATGGGCATATTAAAATGCACAGCTACCGCGGCCCGATTTTCACTATACGAATCACGAATATTTTGGCCCAATGATCTGCTGAAAATATGAGTGGTAAAATTTTGCCAGCCAAAATCACCATCTAGTTGCTGCATGTCTGCTGGTTTGGTCTGAGGATATCTAACTAGCACCAAATTACCAAAACCATCCGGGAAGTCCACACTGGAATCCGCCTCGGCATATTCACCACTATAGCCTTCTAAATCATTCATATACCTACCCACATCTGAGCGCTTAACTTCCTCTAAGCAAATAGCGGCGGGTTTTATTTCTTTGCCTACGTAAGTGAGCTGTTTATCCAGGTCAGAGATACCGGCTAGATTAGCAGTTACTATTGTTTGGGAGCGATAATCTGGGTCTTCAAGCATGCCATGGGCCGGATAATGCTCTAGTTTACCGTGATTGAAGCTAAGGCCCATGCTTGCCGCGCCGAATGTAATTCCCGCAGCAGCTAAAAGCCACTTTAGTGACCGGGATCGTTTCCAGCCCCGGCGTTCTTTAGAAGCAGTGCTTCTGGGTAAACTTTCGTATGTTCTGGGGCTTGGTTTAGATGTTCTCATGAGGCCTACCAACCCCCACCGCCGCCTCCTCCACCGCCACCGCCTGCTCCGCCCCCGGAAAACCCATTGCCGGAGCTGGAAGACGGCGAGCTAAAGACAGTACTGCTATAACTGCCGAAACCGCTAAGAGATGAGGCCAGATAAACCGTGTTAAAGGTTGTCCAATTGCCGTTGTACCAATCGGGCGGCTGAGTATACAAATCTTTAAACTGCTTGGCCCAATCTTTTTCCAGGCCGAATAACATAGCATATGGTAAAAGTTTTTCAAACAGTTTAATCTTTTCGGACGGTGTCTTGGGGCTGAACGCTGCCGGGTCGCTCACCCGCTCTGCCCCCTGGGGGCTCTGCAGAAATTTAAGACGATCGGCTTCGGCCAGTTTTATATAATCTTTTAACCCCAGCAAGTCATCATGCACCTGAACTCCTGTCTCCGTTCTGGCTGGCATAACAAAGGAAAAACCAAACACGATCAGCGAGGCTAATATAAGACCGGCGCTTAACGCTCCAAGCCACGCCGAAATAGAGATGGCGGCGAAAATTGAAGCAAATGCTAGAAAGAAAATTGCTATAGCCCACATCCGATAACCGTTGCGTACTTTTTTAGGATTTTTAACAAAGTAACCGAGTTCATGCAAACTGCTTGCCAACGAATCCTCGAGCTTGCGCATCTGCTCATACAACTCCACTGAGCGGGTGGTTGATTTTTTTATGTCGGCAAGTTTTACCCTTTCACCGGTCTGGCCGGTTGAAAACACCATATCAATAACCTGTTTAAGTTCTGACGACAGGTCGGCGGGGTCTTTGATTAGTTCTAGCTCGTAATCTGTCGTATCCCGGCGCAAAGCTTTCTTATGTTTTGTTTCGTAGATATTTACATATCGGTTAACTGCTAACTCTATAATGGCCGCCGAAAACGTTTTTTGGCTCATTTTTTCATTGAGCATAAAGTCTGCACTTAATACATTAAAACCTTTTGGTGGAGCATACTCTGGTACGATAACACCCCTGCCTTTAGGGTCATTGCCAAAACGCCGCCACCGGTTGAACATGAACATAAAAGCAACCAGCGGCAGCAAAACTATGACCGTAACCGCCGCGATGGTTTTGACTTTACGGACCAGCTTTTCGTGAGCGATTTCCGGACCAAGCACGAAAGTGCCCCTATTAAACCCGAGCACGAAAGTCAGAGTTTGATTTGGTTGCAAGTTGCTGGCCGTGGCGGATATGACAGTCTCGGTTGAGGTGGTATCCCGGTTGATTGAGCAGGCGCCTGAGCTGTTGAAGCCATAAGATCCGGCATAACAGGTTTGGCGATCCTGGAGCTGGCCCAGCAAACCGCTGGGAACATGTATCTTGGCAGTGACCGTACCCGTGGGCTGAGCCCACTGATCCCCATTGACATCCCAGTAAAGCTCTTCGTGATCGGCTAATATGCTGGCCACGTTACGCATGGAATAACTGATCACGTAGGTTTGCAGACCACGAACGTATTGGTCCGGATTACCGATTTTTAAAACCAGGTTGTCATTCTGACCGTAGGTAGTGTAGTTCAGCGAACCGCCGCTGCCATCCTTTATGCTATTAACTTTTAAGCTGACTGTGTGGCCCTGGTAGCTTTTGGGTATGGCCCGCAGTATACCGTGGTTTTGATCATAGTTCGGAAACTCTACATCAATTTTTTCTACGACGTCCATGGTGCTGGTTTTGGCCGTATCCCGGCTTAGATAGTAGTCGGCGCTGAAGTTTGAAATAGTGAAGTCGTTTACATCGGCTTTAGCGAACCGCAAGCCCCCTAAAAACACCAGACCAATGATTAACAGATACAGCAAGGGCCTGTTAAGCCGCCCGAATCTCTTCATATTTATATTGTACCGGTTTAGTGGCTGTGATTATACTGCCCACGTATCAAGACCGGTGCTATGCTAAAAATAGATGGATTATATAAGCAAGGCCTTTGCCAAAGTAAAGCGTGCTGGCTTTGTGCTCCCAGACCATCCCGGCGTGGCGGACTTAGATATCGCCCTGCCTATCGGTTTTGGGCAAACCATCAGCCAACCAACGACCGTAAGGTACATGCTGGAATGGCTGGAGCCAGAGCCCGGCAATAAGATATTGGATGTTGGCTCCGGCTCTGGTTGGACAACAGCGCTGCTGGCCAATATTGTGGGGTCAAAGGGCATGGTGTACGCCGTAGAACTGATACCTGAATTGGTAGATTTCGGCAGGGATAACTGCCAGCGACTGGGCATTAAAAATGCCAGGTTTTATGAAGCCGGGTCCGAATACGGCCTGCCCCGCCATGCCCCGTATGACCGGATTTTAGTAAGTGCTGCCGCGGAGGAAGTACCACAAAGTTTAGTCAACCAGCTTAAAGCTGGCGGCAAACTGGTGATACCGGTAAGAAACGACATCTTAGTAATAGAAAAAACGGCAGACGGCCAGCTGCAAACAGATACGCACCCGGGGTTTATTTTTGTGCCGCTTATTGATAAATCTAGGAATTAGATACCGGCTACGTTAAACAGACGGCCGACTACGAAAGCGATAGACATAGCCAATACACCACCGGTCACGACTCTGACAATGGCCCTAGAAATAGGCGCGTCACCGGCTTTGGCGCTGAGCGCCCCCGTAGCGACCAATGCGACAATGACTGATACAAAGGTTACCGGAATGCGTGACGACTGAGGCGGTATCATGATAGCTAACATCGGGATTACCGAACCGGCAACAAACGACGCTGCCGAAGCGATGGCCGCGTGCCAAGGATTGGTTAAATTATTAGGGTCAATGCCCAGTTCGGCGTCGACATGCGCGGCAAAAGCATCGTGGGTGGTCAGTTCTTTAGCCACGACCGCCGCCGTTTTAGCTGACAAGCCTTTAGCTCTGTAGAGTCCGGTCAACTCAGCCAGTTCCTGTTCCGGAAGCTCCCTAAGTTCGGCCCGCTCTTTTTTGAGCAGAGCCCGTTCGGTATCGCGTTGGGTGCTGACAGAAATGTATTCACCAGCCGCCATCGATAATGACCCGGCGATTACACCAGCAATACCGGCCGTCAGAATTGCGCTTTTAGTATTAGTAGCGCCAGCCACACCGACAACCAAGCCTGATATAGATACGATACCATCGTTAGCACCAAGCACCGAAGCTCTTAGCCAATTAAGTTTTGAGCTACTGCTCTTGGCGTGAGGCTCTTTGGGGTGCCTGCTAAGATTTATCGGCATACTAAACATTGTACCGCTTAAGCACTTCTTGGGTGGTCAGTTTAAAAGATTTACTGGCCGTGCTCTTCGATGGCTTCTAGCAGAGAGTTTTCCAGGTCGCTTTTTTTCTTGAGCTTTTGGACCACCGGCTTAGACTCTACCGTCTTGGCAGGAGATGCCTCTTTTTCTTCAGCAACTGGCTTATCTGACTCTTCAGGCTCTTTGTCTTGGGAGGCGTTATCTGATTCTATATCCAGTTCGCGGCCAGTCAGCTTACCAGCCAAACGAACATTCTGTCCGGATTTACCAATAGCAATACTAAGTTGATCTTCCGGCACAACCACCACAGCTTTTTCGCCGTCTTTATCGAGCTTAACCTTGGTGACGTTGGCTGGCTTCATGGCGTTAGCGATAAAGACCGCCGGGTCGTCGTCCCAAACAACTATATCTATCATTTCCTGGTTGCCAATTTCATCTCTGACAGCATTAATCCGGGTACCATGGCCGCCCACGAACGTACCCACCGGGTCGACGCCCTGGACGTTGCTGCTGACCGCTATTTTGGACCTGATGCCTGCCTCACGGGCGATGGCTTTGATTTCTACGGCGTTGTTTTCCATCTCGGGAACCTCACCGTGAAATAGCTGTTCGATGAACTCTTTGCAGCCGCGGCTGACGATTAACTGGGGCCCGCGGAAACTTTTTTCGACATCTTTTAAGAAGAACTTTAGGCGTTGGCCGGGGTAGTAACGCTCGCCCTGGATTTGCTCGCTGATAGGCATCAGGCCTTGGGCTTTACCAAGCTCTACCCGTACCACACGGCCCTCTACGCGGCTAACTACACCGTTAACCAGTCCGCCGATCTTATCTTCGTATTCGGCTAGCACTATTTCGCGCTCGGCTTCACGCAAGCGCTGCAAAATGACCTGCTTGGCAGTCTGGGCAGCCACGCGGCCAAAATCTTCTACCTTCTGAACTACCTCTTCGGTTTCACCGACTTTGGCGTTTTTGCGCATCACGCTGGCATCCTTAAGACTGATCTGGGAGCGCGGGTCTTCCACCTCTTCTACGATGTCTTTGGTAACAAAAGCCGTCACTTCACCGGTGTTTAGATTCATGATGACCCGGACGTCTTGCTCACGTTCACCAAAATCACGGCGCCAAGCTGCGGCTAGAGCCTGCTCGACGATTTCCTGTACTTGCTCTTCCGGTAAGTTTTTTTCTTCGGCGATTACCCTTATGGCAGCCGCCAGTTGTTTAAAATCCATTTCCATTTTTTTGATTTCCTTATTTTAAATTGCTATAAGAATGAAAAAATCCGACCACGTCGGCCGGATAACTGAGAGTAATTATACATAATCTCCTTAACTAAAGCAACTTTATTTGCTTGTTTTAGGTACATATATTTTAATTAACTCGACATGTCGTCCGAGATTACACCAGATTTTTCTGAAGCACCACAACCAGAACTATATGAGCGAACTGTAAATCGCGCCAGAAGAATTGCCCGGATTATGTGGAGATTGGACGTCATTGGGCAAGAAAATGTACCCATGCAGGGTGCGGGTATTCTTGCATTTGTGCATCGCTCGCATATGGACCCCTGGATATTGGCAGCTGCTACTCCCCGTGCTACTAGGGGAATGGGTAAAATTGAACTACTAAACTGGTACTATCTCGGACTTGGTTCTAAATACTTCGCCAATCGCGGTTTATTTTTTGTAAACCGGGATGAAGGTACATCAAAAAGGGGGTCAAACGACAAGGCCCACTCTCTACTAGATAAAGGCCTGCTTTTAGGCATAGCCCCCGAAGGTAACTTAAAGAATAGGGGCCGAGAGATTGGTGAGACAAGGATTGGTGTCGGTCGTATGGCGGCCAGAGCAGCAGCCAGAGGGATAGATTGCCCCGTTGTGCCGGTAGCTATGAGCACGGAACATTTATGGCCTGGACGAAAACTGAGCGTAATTTACGGCAAACCAATAGACCCCGCACCGGAGGGTGACACTATTTGGCAGGTAAAAGCAGCGGCTAAAGACGTTGATGAGAGGCTGCATATGAGTATGCAAGAGCTGTATGACCAAGTACTGGATATGCAGTAAGCTACATCAGAAGACGGTAAAGACTGTTAAACTTTATAGGATATGACTAAAAAGGCTCGGAAATTATCGTCCAAGTTTATTGTTGAGAGCTATGAACTAAAAACCGTAGAAGTTGACGGTAAAACCACTGGCCAAATTAAAATTATCGGCAAGAAAACCGGTCCGCCAAGCAAGCGTTTGGTCTTCCACCAAAAAGGACTTAAAGTTACAGCCGCTAAAATTCTGTACAAGAACAAAAAAGGTCAGATTGAGTATGAGCCGGCCAGAATCAACCACCACCGAGGCTTCGAAGAAGTCCGCATACATACGGCCAGTCCGATGTACGGGGGTGAATACGAGCTAGTGATTGATTTTACGCACCTAGCCCGGCCACCGAAAAAAAGCAAAGACATTCCGCTGCGGCAACTATTCCCTTCCATTGATGAGCCTGACGTTTTGACTGATTTTGATGTAATCTAGATAACTATGACTAAATATATCCACTATCCTAACCGCCCCAAAAAACTGACGGCCGCGTTCGTTAAAAAAGAATACGACAAACTGTTGGCTGCCTTACCTAACGCTGAAAACTCAAACTCACCGGACGCCTGGCTAGCCTTATACGCTGATTGGAATGCCTTAAAATCGTACGTTAGCAGTGAAGGCGCGCGGATATACTGGCGCTTTAGCCAGAACATGAACAATAAATCGGCCGAGGCAACCGAAAAGTACTTACGCGAAAAAATAGCGCCGGTATGCGATAAGCCCGAGTTCAGTTTAACAAAAGCCTTTTTGGCTAGCCGTCATAGGGCGGCCTTAGCCAAGCGCTACGGCGAACAGTTGGTGCAAGACTACGAGACTGCCTTAAAACCACTGGACCCCGTTAACACGCAGCTAGGAATCAAAGCCGGACAGTTAACTAAGCGTTATGAGAAAAAGGTGGCCGGCGCCACGGTACATGTGCAAGGCGAAAAAATCACATTGTCTAAGGCGCGCTCGCTTTTAGAGTCAGATGACGGAAAGCTTCGTCAGGCCGCGTACTTAGCCGGTCGCAACTGGTTCTTAAAAAATCACGATCAGCTTGCCGACATTTACGACCAGTTGGTTAAGTTGCGCCACAAAATGGCTAAAAACGTCGGCTACTCTTCCTATACATCTTTGGCATACAAAAATATGGGCCGGACCGATTACGATCCTAAACTGGCAAAAACCTTCCGCGATAATGTCTACAAGTATATTGTCCCTCTCTACGCCACATTGACTAAAGCCCAGTCTAAAGCTCTCGGTACAAAGACCCTAAAACCGTGGGACGCCTCATACGACCCATCGACCAGCCTACCGCTGGGTGTGGCGCCGGTAGATAAACAATTGGATAACGCCCAACGGATATTCACCCGGCTTTCATCAATACTGGGCGAGCACTTTAGGCAGATGAGGCGTGACGGTCTGGTCGACCTGGAGAACCGGCTACACAAGCGAACCGGGGCTTTTTGTATATCATTCAGCGACGAAGACAAGGCGGCCGTACTGTGCAACAGTGTCGGCGACGCCGAAGACATAAGGATCTTGACCCACGAGATGGGGCACGCTTTTCAGTCATTAGAAAGCCAAACTATCGAGACGGTTGATTTGCAGTCGGGAACCGCTGATTTAGCCGAGGTTTACTCGATGGGTATGGAATTTTTGAGTCTTGAATACATCGACGAATTTTTTAGCAGTGAAGACGCAAAAAAATTCCGGGTCTCACGTTGGAGTGGAGCGATTAAAATAATCTGTTACGTCTGTGTGGTCGATGAGTACCAGCACTGGGTATACGATAACGTGAATGCCTCGGCCGGGGAGCGCGACAAAAAGTGGTGTGAGCTATCCGACAAGTACACACCGGGGGTTGACTATAAGGGCTTTGAAAAATATAAGAAGAGCCGTTGGTATGCCCAAAGCCACATTTTTAGCGCGCCGTTTTATTACATCGACTACGCTCTGGCTGAAACCGGGGCTATGCAACTGGGCATGTTAGCCGATGAATCCCATGTAAAAGCTGTCAGTAAATACCTGAAACTATGTAAGATAGGCGGCACCAAAAGCTTTTTGAAGGCGCTTGATAGCGCCGGATTACGTTCGCCATTCGAAGAAAAACTGATAGTTAAGCTTGCCCAGCACGCCCAGAAAATCCTACTCTAGCTCGATAATTTCTTGGACTACGTAGCCCTGGCCGTCGGTTGTGACCGCTGCAGCCAGAAGCCGCCAATCACCCTCCCAGCCATGATACTGGGTCCAAACTTTGGCCGAAAAGTGTAGCCGCCGGAGCTTGCTTGGTGTTATGTATTCCAACCCTGCGCCTTGGGCCATCGTACTTCTATATTTAACCTCTATGAAGTAAATGATGCCCCGTTTTTTGGCCACTATGTCTATTTCGCACCTGCTGGTTTTCCAGTTCTGAGCGGTTATCTCGTACCCCTTACGAATCAACTGCTGGGCCACGGCCGTCTCTGCCTGGTTGCCGCGAACCGTGGTTTTCACGCGGCGACTCCGGCTAATATGCCCACTGGTTTAAAGCTCAGTCTGTGGACACCGGACACTACGCCGTTTTGAGCCAACGCCTCAGTGTGGGCTTTGGTGCCGTACCCAACATGCGTTTCAAAACCATAACTCGGATAGTGTTTGGCAAGATTACTCATAAACTTATCCCTGGCAACTTTGGCGTGGATACTGGCCGCCGAGACTATCGGAACCAGCCTGTCGGCTTTTACCTGGCAACTGGCGTTAACATATTTATCGTCGACGTAATTGGCAGAGCCATCCAGAATAATTTCTTCGACCGGTAAAGCGTTTAGGGCTTTAAGTGCTCGGCTGATGCCTAATCTTAGCGCTTGGGATAGTTTTAATAAATCGATTTCTTCGGCGCTTACCCAGCCTTCACCAACATCACAACACTTTAGGAGTTTAGCTTGTAACCGTTCTCTTTGGGCTTTAGATAATAACTTAGAATCGGTCAGGCCATCTGGAAGCTTGCCTATTTGCCGGACAGCAACTACCAGCAGTGGACCCGCCCAGGCACCGCGCCCGACTTCGTCAACCCCTATCATAAAAACAGGGTATAGGTTTTAAGCGTCGGGGTCTAGTGATTTATTCGGCTTTTTGGGGTTCGGCTTTAGCTTCGTGTTCGGCAATGGCGGCCTCGGCCTTGGCTTCTTGTTTTGCCTGCTTAGCCTCTTTTTTTGCTTCGGCAGCTTCGTGTTCCTCGGCTTGTTTTTCCTGGATCTTAGCCTCTTCGGCTTCGGCAACTTCATCGCGGACTTCATTCACGGCGTTTTTATCAAAATCCACACCAGTCAAACGAGCCCGCTTACCGGTACGTTCGCGCATGTAACTTAAGTAGTTACGGCGTACACGACTACGCTTAGTAACTTCTATTTTAAGGATGTTTGGAGAGTGTATAAGATAGGTTTTTTCGACGCCTACACCGCTGGCGATCCGACGGACCGTAAAGCTACTGCTTAAGCTGTTTTTACGATTGACACGGATAACTAAACCCTCAAAAATCTGGACTCGCTCTTTGCCCCCTTCGACAATTTTTTGGTGCACTCGAACATTATCGCCGCTTCTTACATCAACGACGGCGCTTTTTTTATACTTGTTCTCAATTTTTCTAATAACACTTTCCATAAGAATCCAGTAAATATTACACTAAAAACCCCTGTGACGCAATACAACCCTCAAGTGTTAGCCTACAACCCTGTAGACTTCTTCCAGAGTCGTCAGCCCCTGGAAGGCCTTCAATATGCCGTCTTGTAGCATGGTCCGCATGCCTTCTTGCACGGCTTTGGCTTGCAAAATCTCGGTTGTAATCTGGTTAGGCGGTAACCTAAGTAGCTGTTGAACGCCCGGAGTCATAATTAACTGCTCACGAAGAGCCAGCTGGCCGGTGTATCCGAAGGGGTTTTTGTCGGAGCTGCCCGGTTTATATAAAGTAATCTGGTTAATGTCAGGTTTTTGGATGGACGGCGGCATGCTGTCGATGACAGACTGAAGCTGCTGCTTAAGCGCATCATCCGGTTTATAAGGTTGTTTGGTGGTATCGTCTAGGCGGCGCACCAGCCGCTGGGCCATAATCAAGTGCATAGCGCTGGCGAACAGAGGGTTGATGCCGACCAAATCAAGCATGCGCGTTAAGGCCGCGGCGGCATTGCTGGCGTGGAAAGTACTAAGCACCAAATGGCCGGTTAGCGCTCCCTGTAAGGCGGTCTTGGCGGTATCTTGGTCGCGGATTTCCCCGACCATCACCACATCGGGATCCAGACGTAAGACGGCCCGTAACCTTTCGGCGAAGTTCTGGGTTTTCAGATCGCCAGCAACCGGGATTTGAACGACACCGGGCATGTTGTACTCTACTGGATCTTCCAGGGTGATGATTTTTCGTTCCGGGGTATTTAAGGTGTTAATCAGCGAATAAAGGGTGGTTGTCTTGCCTGAACCGGTTGGGCCAACAATCAAGACCATGCCAGTAGGGTGCTTTATGACATCACCGACCACTTCTAGCTCCTGAGCGGATAGGCCAAGGTTTTCCAACTTGAAAAGCTCAAGTCTTAGGTTGAAAAGCCGCATGACGACGTCCATGCCATAAACGGTCGGCACGGTTTCGATGCGCAGGTTCAGTACCACATCCTCGCCAGTAGCCAGTTTGTAACTGCGGCTGATATGGCCGGTCTGGGCGTCGTTGGCGCTGGTGGAAACATTGGCGGAGCTGGCTACGGCAGCTACCAGGTGGTGATATTTGTCTTGACTCATGAAAGCTACCGGATGCAAGACGCCGTCTACACGGAACCGGATACGCACGTTGTCACGCTGGCATTCCATATGGATGTCACTGGCTTTCAGTTTATAGGCTTGCTGGACCAGATAGGCTAGCATGTCGTCGGCCCGAACCTGATTCAGTGTGGCGCTAACAGACTCTACCATCTTTTGACCTTCATCACCGCCAACAACTAGACCAATGTCTTGATAGCTTACTTGCTTAGGCGGATCATAAAGCTTCATATACTCGCCGTAGCCGGTATCCGAAATTATCGAAAAGTCAAGCCTTTGGTCTGAAAATCGAGCTCTAAGATTGTTAATTGTCTGCTGTGAGGTACGGGTGGTGACCCCAAATTGGATGTAGTGGCTATCAGCTGCCAGTGGAACAACTCTTAGACTGTATAGCTCCGGCATGGGCAGGACGTCTTTGAAGAGTTGTTTTTGTAATTTGCTGGTATCAACATAGCTCATGCCCAGCACACCGGCCCGGCGCTGAGTTGTTACTTCTTCGTCCCTGCGAGCATCCTGAGACATATGTTTTACAGTATAAAGCATTACCTTTATCCTTGCGAGAAGTGTCGGCCAGGCTGTTATATTAGTGCTATGAAAGCACGCCGGATTGTCTTAATAGCCCATGACGTAAGATCCTGCCACAATATCGGCAGCCTGATGAGAACCGCCGAAGGTTTTGGAGTCGACCATCTATACCTGAGCGGATATAGCCCCTACCCCGAAGTACCAAAAGACAAAAGACTACCGCATTTGAGGGCAAAGTTAACCCGGCAAATCCACAAAACCGCCCTGGGTGCTGAAAACACTCTGGAGTGGAGCCATGAGGCAAATATAAAGTCACTGATCACTTTTCTGAAATCCGACGGCTATACTATAGCCGCGCTGGAACAGACGCCTGACTCCATAGATCTAGGCAACTATGATCCGCCGAACAAAATCGCTCTTTTGGCCGGCAATGAAATCGATGGTCTGAATCAACCTGTTTTAGATAGCTGTGACATCCATCTCCAGATACCGATGTCTGGTTCTAAGGAGTCATTTAACGTAACTGTAGCGGCAGCTATCGGTCTGTATCATTTACGATTTGCTGAGCTTTGGCCTGGACAAGCTCGTTAAATAATATGATAATGTTTATAGTAAAATGAGCGCCAAAATAAAAAACTACGTCCGTTCCACCGGACAACACAAACACAAGCCCAAGGGCGTGAGTTCTAAGGCTTTTGAAAGAGTCCATTGGCCATACCTACCGGTGCTACTGTTGGCCGGTTTCTTTCTGAGTCTAGGCGGCCAAACTGGAGTGCTGCAAGCCGCCGTGCGCCACCCTGGCAGCAAAGTGCTGGCATACGCCACCAGCATGAGTGTCAGCGGACTTTTAAGCAATAGCAACACCCAAAGAACCAGTAACGGTGTCAGCGCGTTATCGCTGAACGGAAAACTCAACGCTGCCGCCCAAGCCAAAGCCAATGACATGGCGACCCGCAACTATTGGAGTCATAACACGCCCGAAGGAAATACACCGTGGGTATTCGTTAACGCCCAAGGCTATGCCTACCAAAAATTGGGCGAAAACTTGGCCGCCGGCTTTAGTGATGAACAATCAACGATAGCCGGTTGGATGGCCAGCGCGCCCCACCGCGAAAACCTATTGGACCCAGCCTTTTCAGATGTCGGTTTTGGCTTCGCCAATAATGAAAACTATACCTCGGCTGGCGGCGGCCCGATGACTATCGTCGTAGCGTTTTATGGTAAGCCGGCTAGCGCGCCGGCGCCACCACCGGCAGTAGCTGCCCCACCTCCAGCCGCAGCGGCCAAACCTACATCTACCCAGACCATCCCAGCGCCCGCTCCAGCGCCAGCAGCCAGCCCGACGTCGGAGCAACCAACTTCAGATGTAGCCAAACCGGCGGACACAAAAAAATTGACGCCTAAAGCCAAAACAAAAGCCAAACCGACCACGACTGAAACACCGACTTCTGGTGTGACCCTATCTTTGCGAACCTCCAAAGCCCAGGTAGCCTTTGCTCACCTTCCGGCAGCCAGTCTGGCAACTGGAATGGCTGGTTTTATAGCCGTAGCGGCATTAGGACTATGGGTAAGCAAACATGCCCTGGCGGCTCGCCGAGCCTTCAGCAAGAGCGAGGCTTTCGCTATCAGGCACCCGTTAGTCGATATTGGTCTGATTACGATAGCTGCCTGCGCCTACCTGTTGACTCAGACAGCTGGACTAATTCAGTAGCTTTTTATCGTAAAACCACGTTAGTGGCGCCGAATACTGAGGCTAAGTCCCGCAGGCTTTCTTCGTTAATATCGATAGCTTGAGGCAATTTTATGGCCTGTTTGCCAGTTTCGACGCCCGTAACTAAAACTACTTCGGTTTGACCTCTGTAGATATCCAGTTTTTCTTTTAGAGCCAGCAGTACTGGTTTGTCCGAACTATCTTCCAGGCGGATATATAGACGCTGGGGTACCTTGGGTACCGAGATTTCGGCTTTTTTAGTAGTTTTAGGGATGGAAGCTGGAGCGGTTTTTTTAAATGTGTTGCCGGCGGGGTCATCGGAGTTAATTAGTTTGGCCTCATCGACCAGCAACTTCAGTTCTTCGCCGGCGTTGTTGCCCCTGCCACCTCCTAGCTTGCCCCGTCCGATTATTATTTGGTCGCGCTGCCAGACGGTGGGATCCACCGCATAAAGCTTGGGGAATACGATTAATTCTATCTCCCCTTCCATATCGGCAAGCTTGGCAAAGGCCATCTTGGCACCTTTTTTGGTAGTTATTTCACGCATTTCGGTTATTGTGCCCCCGACAGTTATCTCTTTGCCTTCCATACCGGCTATCACGGTGTTCAACGGTACGGTCTGTGACGCTAGTATCGCCTCATAGGCCTCCAATGGATGGCTACTAAGGTACAGACCAAGCAGTTCCCGCTCCCAAGCCAGCTGTTCGGCTGCTGAATGAACCGGATTGGCGTTATTCCAGGCTAATTTAAGGATTGATTCGTCGGGGTTGTCGCTGGCGGTGCCAAAAAGCCCCACTTGGCCGCTGGCTTCGTCTTTTTGCAGGCGGCCGGACAAGGCCAGGATATTTTCGATGTTATGCAGCAACAGACTGCGCTCACCGAAACGATCCAAAGCTCCGGCTTTGATCAGGCTTTCCATGGACTTGCGGTTAACTGTCTGGGGGCTGACCGATTTGCAAAAATCCTCAATCTTATTGAATCGGCCGCCACTGGCTTCTCTGGCTCTGATAATTTCTTCGGCAGCGCCATGGCCGACATTTTTTATAGCGTCCAGGCCAAATCTGATTTGTTTTTGGCCGCCAACGATTGCGAATTCATGAAACGACTCGTTAACATCAGGCGATAGCACCTCGATGCCAAGTTGCTTACACTCTTTGATTTCTATGGCCAGTCGGTCGGTATTATCGTAATCGCTGGTCATCACAGCCGCCATGAAAGCGTCGGGATAATGGGCCTTAAGATAAGCCGTTTGGTAGGCTATCATGGCGTAACAGGCAGCATGACTCTTGTTAAACGAGTAGTCGGCGAACGGTTGAATGAGCGCCCACAATTTTTGAGACTCGGTTTTAGTGAGACCCTGTTTAAGACAACCCTCAATGAACCGGGGCATTTCAGCTGTCATGATATCGCGCTTCTTTTTGCCGATGGCTTTACGAACCAAGTCGGCTTGGCCCGGACTGTAGCCGGCAATCATCTGCAACATGCCGATAATCTGCTCCTGATAAACCATCACCCCATAAGTGCTTTTTAGGATCGGTTCCAGCGAGCTATGCGGGTAAGTAATCCGCTTTGGTTGATTCTTACCGACTATGAACTGGGGTATCTCGGCAATCGGGCCGGGACGGTATAAAGAAACCATGGCGATGATATCTTCGAACTGATTGGGTTTAAGCTGCTTTAAATATCGTCGCATACCTGCCGATTCCAGCTGGAAAACACCGGTAGTTTCGCCACGTTTCAGAAGCTCAAATGTTTTAGCATCATCAAGCGGGACCTGATCGATATTAATGTTTTTTTCGTAGACTTTTTTTATAATACGCAGAGCGTTCTTGATAGTGGTTAGGTTAGATAAACCCAAAAAATCCATCTTAAGCAGTCCCAGATCCTCGATCGGACCCATAGAATATTGAGTGGCTACCACACCTTTTTGAGCCATTTCCAAGGGCACGAATTTTACGATATCGTCATGGGCAATAACCACTCCGGCGGCATGAACGCCATGGCTGCGAATAGTGCCTTCCAGCCTGGTAGCCAGTTCGAAGACCCGGGCCGACTGTGGGTTGTTAGCATTCTCGGCCTTGAGCTCAGCCACCTCCTTCAAGTGGGTAGCCAGTGGCGTATGACGACCCTGGACCGGTGGCGGAATCATCTTTGATAGCCGGTCGGCCTCAGAATATGGCACTTGCAAGACTCTGGCGACATCCCGTACCGAGTTGCGGGCAGCCATCCGGCCGAATGTTACGATATTAGCAACTCGGTCAGTACCATACTTATTCACGCAGTAATTGATTACCTCATCGCGCCGCGAATCCTGAATGTCTATATCGATATCCGGCATACTTATGCGATCGGGATTTAAAAACCGTTCAAATAACAGATCATAGGCCAGCGGGTCCAGTTCGGTAATCCGAGTAGCGTAAGCTACGATGGAACCGGCGGCGCTGCCACGACCCGGCCCGAACACAATGCCCTGGTCTTTACCCCAGTTGATAAAATCCGCGACAATTAAAAAGTAGCCATTAAAGCCCATCTTACTAATGGAGCCAAGCTCATATTCGGCCCTTTCGATAACTTGTTTCGGTAAACATTTCTTAGCCTCGGAAATTGATAATTTTTCCGCTTGGTTCCTGGTTTTCCCGCCATATCTCCAAGCCAAACCACACCAAACCTGTTTGTGTAGGACTGTCTCTTCCGTTTCGCCAGACGGGACCGGAAATTTGGGAATCAGAATTTTGCCAAGTTCGATATTTATTTTACAGCGGTCAGCGATCTTCTTGGAGTTAGTGATAAGCTCCGGGTTATCTTTGCCCCAGCGTCTAATAACCTCACGTGGGTCAGCGACGTGTAGTTCAAAATCTTTTAAACTCATTCGCTGTTCGTCAGCTAAAAAAGAGCCAGTTTGGACGCACAGCAGAATCTCGTGAGCTTCTTGGTCCTCGTGTTTCAAATAGTGGGCGTCACAAGTTACAACCGCCGGAATTTCTAGTTCATCGGCTACTTTCAGCAGTTGTTCGTTAACCGAAATTTGTTCCGACCAAGCTTTCGGATGGCTAGGGTGGCCACTATCCAGAAGTTCTATGTAGTATCTGTCACCAAAAACCTTTTTATACCAAACCGCGATTTCCTTAGCCTGTTGGTATTGGCCCTGACGCAGTGCGTCGCTGACTTCACCGCCCATGCAGCCGCTTAGCACAATAATGCCTTGAGCATGCTTTTCCAGCAGGTCGCGGTCGATTCGCGGTTTGTAATAGAATCCGTCCAAGTTGGCGATCGTTGATAGACGCATGAGATTCTGATAGCCCTGGTTATTCATGGCCAGCATAGTCAGGTGATAGTATTGCCTGTCTGAAGCTGAATCTTTGTCGGTGTGCCGACGGGCAGCTATGTAGGCCTCCATGCCAATTATCGGTTTTATTCCAGCATCATTGGCGGCTTTATAAAATTCTATGGCGCCGCTCATAGTACCGTGGTCTGTCACGGCCACAGCATCCATACCCATCTTTTTTATAAACGAGGTAAGTTCAGGAACTTTGGTCAAACCATCCAGTAGGCTATACTGGGTGTGGTTATGCAGGTGCACATAGTCAGACGGCTGCAAAGTTGTTGGTGCAGCCGCTTTTTTTTTAATTTTAGTCTCCCCTGTCTGGCTCATTACCTATATTATACAGATTAAAACCTGGCATGGTTCAAGCTTTTTATTGAGCGCAGCGCGCTTAGCTTTTTAGGTATTTGGAGAGATTTTTTTGGGCTTGTTTGGCTTGCTTGACGGCCTTGTTTAGCTGCGGGTCGTCGGCCTCGCCTTTTTTAACGGCCTTAAGAACATGGGTCGTCTTGTTTTGAGCATCTTTGGCTCGTATGACGGCTTCATTAAACTCTTCGCGAGCCTGGGCGCTAAGCGCTATTGTTTGGGTCTTGGCCTTATCCAAAAGCGAGTTAAGTTCCTGGTGTAGCTGTTCTAGTTGCTCGGCCGCGCCTTCTTTTATATCCTCAGCTTTGTTGGCAATGTCGGTACGGGTTTGCTTACCACTCTTTGGAGCTGTTAAAATACCAGCCAGATACCCCGCCACTCCTGCGATTGCGGCTCCGATTGCCATTTTTTTTCCTGCCTGTTCGTCTTTAGCCATTATATTTTCCCTTCATTTTTTACGCCTGAATTTGGCGGCATTTTCTACGATACTACCCACGATTTTTAGTACTGCCAACGGTGAAGCGGTTTTTTCAAACGCCGAGGCAGCCGATTCTACCGAGTCAGCGACGTTCTCGGCATGCTCGGCAATCCGACGGATTTGTTTGAGCAAAGATATTACATATACCACTACAACGATAAGTAATATCAAAAATACACTTAAAGTCGCGCTAACGATTATCAGTAAAGCTTCAGCTGCCGAATCCATATGGGCATAGTATAGCTAATAAACTAGTGACTAAGCAATTAAACCGCTTATATGCCCAGCTGTTTTTTGATAATTTTTTGGGCGACTCCTGGGTTAGCCTTACCCTGGCTTTTGGCCATTACTTGTCCCACTAAAAAGCCAATGGCTTTCAACTCGCCTTTCTTGATGTCAGCGGTTGCTTTTTTGTTTTCTTCCAGAACCTCCGCCACGATTTTTTCAATCTCACCTTCGTCAGAGACCTGAGTTAGATTTAATCTTTCAATAATAATTTCTAGATTATCGCCTGTTCTTCCACTTTCATGAAGAATCTGCCTGGAAGCGGTGGTACTAAGTTTCCCCATTCGCACCATTTCTGTAACCGCAATAATATCTTCAAAACTTACTTTCGATACTCCAGATATTTCAAGTAAATTGAAAGCTAGCCTGCGGATATTTTCATTAGGGACTCGGGTGTTTATAGCCTTCAGAATATACTCGATACTAGTTTCTGGCATATCTAAAATATCCTCGATTACTTTAGCGTCCAGACCTACTTTATCTAACTTTTGACGAATAGATTTAGGCAGTTCAGGCAAGTCCTTTTTGAAACGGGAAATATCGGCCTCGCTAAGTTCGATTGGCGGGATATCGGGCTCTGGCATATAGCGATAGTCATGAGCCTCCTCTTTACCGCGCTGGCTGGTGGTTTTTTGCTTGGCTTCGTCCCAGCCTCGGGTTTCCTGAACAATGGTTTGGCCTTTTTCTAGCAGCTCGATCTGGCGGTTTATTTCAAATTTAACGGCGTTTTCCACGCTCCTAAAGCTATTTAAATTCTTTACCTCCGAACGGACGCCCAGCTTTGAAGCATCCGGGCTAACACTGACATTAACGTCAAAACGTAGGTTGCCATGGTACAGATCCACATCGCTAACCCCGGAATACTTCATCAGCAAATAGAGCTCGCGGGCATAAGCTTTGGCCTCCGCGGCGCTATGGATATCAGGTTCGCTGACGATTTCCAGCAAGGGGGTTCCGGCTCGGTTAAGATCCACCAACGAGTAGTCCGTACCAGCTGGGTGGATGTTTTTACCGGCATCAGCCTCCAGTTGAGCCCGATTGATCCGTATAGTTTTGGGCTCACCGTTGGTCATGATTGATACCGAGCCACCGACGATAATCGGATGGTGCATTTGGCTAATCTGGTACCCCAGTGGTGAATCAGGGTAAAAGTAGTGCTTGCGCTCAAAGTAACTATGAGTCTGAGGCTTAGTATTGAGGGCAAAAGCTGCCCTGACTGCCAGTTCAACGGCCGCTTGATTAAGATACGGTAAGGCTCCGGGCATACCCACACAAATATGACTGATAAGAGTATTTGGCGCAGCCTCTCGGGCATCATTGCCAACCGCGGCGAACAACTTGGTTTTGGTCTTAAGTTGCACATGGGTTTCAATTCCGATGGTCGGAATATATTTTTCTTTTGCCTTTGTATCAAGCGCCATCTTATAAGGCCCCCAGATCCTTTAAGCCCCGTCTGAATCCAGCCAAAGCGTTTTGGGCCTCACGTTTTTTGAGCTTGGTGCCCGGCTCGTGCACCAACCGGTTACGAAGTTTATGGGCATACCAAACCG
>JACRBB010000028.1 GCA_016234585.1 Candidatus Saccharimonadota bacterium | reverse complement strand
AATAGTTTGAACTTTGCCGCCACGTAATGTGACCTTCTTGGAGTTCAAGTAGTATGTAACACCTTTACTGTTCGTGTGTTTGTAAGCCATTCCTTTGATTCCCTCTCTCCGTTAGATTAGTGATGGTACCCCTAACATACCCTGCGAGGTTTTCACTTGTCAACAAGTTTTTCAAACAACAACACTTATAAAGTTGATAATTTACGGTTGCAAGCCAAAACGCTTATGCGTTAGTATGAGGGAGTAACTTTAAGAGAAGGTAGTTAAATTTATGGAATTCACCCCCAGAGGCGGCCGGGCTGCCGCACCAAATGCTCAAACAACCACAGCCCCCGCCCATCCGCACCCAGGTGGTCGTAAAAGGCATATAGACTGGGTGGCCAAGACAGTCCGTTTTGAATTATTTATTGTCATAGTCGGCAGCGCTTTGCTGCTCTCGGCCGTTTCTTTGTGGCTGGCAACCGGCAATTATAAAAACGCCGAAACTAAACAAGTCAACACCAAGGAATACCAGGCCGTCTTTTTGGCTAACAGCCAGGTCTACTTTGGGAAGATCATTGATTTAAATAATAAATTCGTCGTGCTTAACGATGTTTTTTACATCGAGAATCAGCAGAATTCTAGCGACAGCAAAAACACTACCACCAACAACACCAACTACACGCTGCGCAAATTGGGCGTTACAGAACTCCACAAGCCAGAAAACAGGATGGTTATCAACCGTGACCAAGTTACTTTTTGGGAAAACCTCCAGGATAGCGGCCAAGTAGTTACAAAGATTAAAGAGTACAACAGCAACCCGAACGCCGCGAGCCAACAAGGTACCGGCACCGGCCAGACGCCTAGCGCTAGCCAATCCACTACTTCCACCAAGCCTTAGTGGCGGTTTGCTAAAAGGTTACGCGTTAAATTTGCTGACTTTTTATACGCGCCCGAACTATCCTATCAACCGAGAAGCTAACTAGAAGACCAAGAAACAGGACGCCAGTAACCACCATGCTCCAGCCAGCCAGATCTGGCGACCAAGTGGGGCTGATAAAATCGAACTGATAAAGCTCAGCCGGTATTTTGTTGGGCTGGACTCCGTGAGTCGAAACATACTCCTGGACGCAGGGTACCCTGGTGCGACCTGAGAAACCTTCGGGGTTCGTAGCCTGGCAGTAACTCTGGGCGTCGGTGTAGACGTTGGAGTTAACGGAATCTACACGCTGCTGTTCGGTCGCCTGCAGACGCTCATAGGTGTACTTAAGCTGAATGGGCGGTTTTATGGCGTTACCGCCGCTGCTGAGGTTGGTGTTCATGTGGGTATAGACATAGTCGCGCAGATTATTCAGAGCTTCGTTTATCCCGCTGTTGGCTTTATCGGCTTCGTAGACAGCGTTACGCAGTTCAATCATGTGATTATTGTTGCTTCTAAGGCTGTAAACTGTCAGCGAGAGACCGGCTAAAAATACTATGAGCAGCAGCCAGGTGGGCAGATTACCGAAAAACTTGATTATTTTTTTTAGTTGGTTCATGTCTATCTACGAATTATGTTGGCATGTCCGAGTCATATCGTCAAAGCCGCTTATGCAATATTAGCTAATTGCCAGATAAGCATCCAAGCCGTTAGACTGTTACCATGCACGTATACTTTTCGGGTATTGGCGGTACAGGAATCGGCCCGTTGGCGCTGATAGCCAAACAAGCTGGATATGAAGTCAGTGGGTCGGATAAGCAGGATAGCCAGTATATTTCCTACTTGCGCTCAAAAGGCTTAACTAGCATTCACATTGGCCAAACCGCTGAAGCTATCGCCGAGGTCCATGCAAAAGCACCTATTGACTGGTTTGTGTACAGCTCAGCCTTGCCCAAAGAAAATCCCAACCATCCAGAGCTAGTTTTTTGCCAACAACACGTTGTTAAGAGTACAAAACGAGATGAGTTTTTAAGCAACTTACTGACTGAGAGAAATCTAAAACTACTCGCCATTGCCGGTACCCACGGAAAAACCACCACGACCGCTATGCTAGTTTGGCTAGCTCAAAAAGTCGGTCTGAAGACAAGCTACTCGGTTGGAGCCAAGACAAGCTTTGCCGACATGGGCCACTTTGAGCCTGGTAGCGAATACTTTATTTACGAGTGCGACGAGTACGACCGTAATTTTTTAGCCTTTTACCCGTTCATGAGCTTAATTTCGGGTATTGCCTACGACCACCACGATATCTACCCGACAGAGGACAGCTACCGGCAAGCTTTTCGAGATTTCTTAGGACAAAGCCAATCAAAAATCGTCTGGCGCTCCGACGTTAATCGGCTGGGCCTGGCTACTGATGACACCTACTTAGTGTTAGATGATAACTCCCCCGAGATTGCGGACATAAAGTTGGTGGGTGAAGTAAATAGACAGGATGCATGGTTGGTTGTGCAAGCTACTCACCAGCTCACAAAACAACCTGTTGACCAACTGATCAACCACATGAACGATTTTCCTGGCGTCAGCCGTCGTTTCGAGCAAATTGCCCCGGGGCTTTATAGCGACTATGCGCACACACCGGAAAAAATTCGAGGTGCTATTGAAGTAGCGCTTGAAGCAAATCCAGGTGTTGTTGTTGTTTACGAAGGCCTACATAACCGCCGCCAACACTTCATGAAAGATTCTTTTAGGCATTTGTTTGACGGAGTTAAAAAGATATATTGGGTGCCCAGCTACTTAGCCCGCGAAGATCCAAACCTGGCTTTGCTCTCACCTGCAGAACTAATCAAGTTCCTAGGCAATCCGTCAATTGCCGAGCCTGCTGAGTTAAACGAAGTATTGCAGCTAAATATAAAACAGAACCTAGAAGCGGGTAGTTTGGTGTTGTGTATCAGCGCCGGTGGTGGTGGCAGTTTAGACGAATGGCTCCGCAAAAACTTTACAAGCTAAAGCCCGAGTGTACTATCACTTAAAGAATTGGCGTCAAAGTCTTGGGTGCTGTCGTTCGACAAAGAACTGTTAAAGCTATCCAGGTAATCGGTACCGAATGTTATCGGTGAAGCCTTGGCAGCTTCCTGTTTCTTGGCTTGCTCTACAGCAGCTTGGTGGGCCTTGGCTAGGTTTGTGCTTTCTTGACTTTGCCTATAGGCGTAAACGGCGGCGGCGATTAGCAGGGCAGCCACAATAACAGCTACCACTACAACCAACCTGGAGCCGGATTTTTTTTGGCTGGAGGCAGAGCTTTTTGTTTTTTGCAGTTGGGCTGCCGAACGGGAGAGCATAGCCACGCCTTTGGATTTTTTAGCTGGGTCAACTTGAGCTTTAACCTCGTGGTTAACGTCTTTTAAGATGGTGTCCAGCTCAGCGTCCTCGTTGAACTCACTAGAAGTTGAGCCATGGCTAACATTAGAAATCGGGTTTTGGGCCGCCTCGGGTACCGGTGAGTTATCTGTGGCCTGTCGCCTGACCGGTACATCTTTGACTATCTCTGTCTTAACCCCGATGGGTTGGGCTAAAGTTGGCTCTGTTTTAGCTGCTGGATCCATTTTAGCCATCCGCTTTCGGGAGTTTTGTTTTTGCCTGTTCTACCGCGGCCTTAATTTGAGTAAATGTGTTCTTTATTGTTGCCACATCACTGGCTAGTTGGGCTCGGAGTTGCTGGGCGCTTAATATCGTTGCCCTAAAACCGGTTGTGTCCTTAGTACAGTCCATCGATGCTAAATCGTCAATCGCGGCCTTATATGCCCGAGCGTCAGACAGGTATTTATTGACGGCGACTCCAAACGGCTGGCCAGCTGCTTCCAGCGCGGTAGAACTGATGTTTTGTTTCTTTAAGTTATCTACGATGTAATTCAACTTGTTGGCGCTGCTGGTATAGAAATCATGGCGGATAATTAGAGCTTTTTCGTCCTTTGTCTTTATGGCCGCAATTGTTTTCTGAACTTTTTTGCATTTTTGGGCTAGAGTTTTTAGTGATTGTTCGCTAATTTGGGCCTTGAGCTCCGTCTTTCTTTGGCTGATTCTTTGGTCTTTAGTTGTAGTCTGCGACGTATCGGCTGGCTCAACCAAAAAAACATCTTCGGCCTGAACGGGTGGAGTTTGCACAGTCATAATCGTGGCGCCTATCAAAGCGCAAAACACAATGGACAGATATTTTATGTGAGCTCTGAGCATAATTTTTCTACCTAAAAAGCTTATGCATATTGGGCTATTGTAGCATAAGCCGAATCTGTTTTAAGGGATAACTTGCAAGTTTTTAGCGATGATCGCCAGTGCCGCTTAGCGCGTCACGACGATGCCGGTCAGATAATTTCTTCACGTTAGTCTGCGCGATTTCTTCGAGCGTAAAACCTAAATAATCAGCCAGCGTGGCAATATACCACAAAGTGTCGCCCAGTTCGCTGGCCAAGTCCTGCTTGTCCAATTTGTCCGGGTCGGCTTTTTGGTCACGGTACCACTTCTTAATTTTATCTGCCACTTCACCGCTTTCACCCACCAGACCCAGCACTCTCTGAATTAGTTCACTGCCTTCATCGATTGCCGTCACCAAAGCCCGCTTTTGGTATTCATCCAAAGTCACAAGTTGCCCCGCTGAGTTACTAAACCGTAGTAGCTAGTATTTAAGTAGTTGCCTATCTTTAGCGGTGTGCCGCCGGCAACACTCATGATATAAAGTTCGTTGGTACTTTTAGATATTAAGACGTATTGTCCGCTGATCCAACCAACCGGTGAACTGCTGGCGATCGTGGCGATAACCTTGCCGTTGCCACCAGTAGTATCACCGACCAAAATAGCATTTCCGTCCCTAATTTCAGTCCATAAAGTCTGCTTTCCGTTGGGCGATAAATAGTATGTTGGGTAGTTTTTATAAAGCTGGTCGTTGGTTAAACTGATTTGCTTGGGCGCGGAACCGACTACGTAATCATAGTAAGCGTAGTCTGTTTGGCCCTGCGTGTTAGTGACGATATAAATGGAGTTAGGCCCATGCGGTGTGTAGTAAACGGTCTTTGTATCGGCCGCATACTGCGAAATTACTTTGTGGTTCTGGCCATTGGCCGAGATTATCGATAAGGTTTCCTGCTTGCCGCTATAATCGGCTGAACTGGGGTATTTGCTGGTCCAACCTTTACCATAAATAACACTGTCACCTGACAAAAATACCAAACCATAATATTCGTAGGCGTTTGACGATGCGTCGCCAGTACCGGAAGTTTGATCGAGTAAGACCAACTTCCCAGTGCTGGCATCGTAACTTTTAAGCTTGTTTGAGCCGGTATTCCAGGGACTAAGATCGGTCCTGGAAACGGTGTATATCAGGTTGTCACCTATCCACCCGGAAATCGCAAAGTTAGCGCTACCTTCGTCGGCGGTAGTCAGTTGGTCGTTAGAGGTAGTGATTATGTAAACTTTGGAAGCTCCGGTATCACGTTTGGCCAGCAGCGCCAGATACTTCCAATCCGGCGAAGCGACTAGTACAGAATTGTCGGTATCTTCGTTACCGGTGCCAGCCAAAACTATAACCGTGTCGCTGCCATCAAGATTAGACTTCATAACGTCAACCTTACCGCTGCGGTTACTTAAGAAGTAGACCTTGCCCGACGGTGTAAGGCTGAACTTGTTTTCCTTAATCTGCGTGTCGCTAACCTGAACCGTCACATTACTGTCATTGTAGCCACTGAGTTTTAATGTGGCTTTTTGTGAGCTTACTCCAGCCTTCAACACCGCGGTAGCATTGCCGGATGCATCGGTTTTAACATCCACATCCGAAATTTTTATATCTACGCTGGCTAGGCCCTTCTTTGTAATCATATTGGCAACGGTAATCTTTACCTGCCGGCCGGTTGCCTGCAGCCGGATACTCTGAGCCTTGGACGACTTAAACACTGACACGGTAGTTTTTAGCTGGCTATCCTTATAATATTTTTTTGTTACTTTTATGGTTGTTCTGCCGGCCTTTACCTTATGTAAAGACACATGGCCATTACCGCTGGTTATTTCAGCGCTGCCCGAGCTTGCTTGGACTTTGGCTTCGCTCACCGGCGCACCGGTTTTACTGTCCACCACCTGGACCTCGACATCATGGCTGATAAACAGTCCGGCCGCAGCGTAACGGGTCCATGGTACTACGCCTAAAACTAATAATAAGAGAAGGGCCGTTAATGGGATGGAGAGTCTTTTGTGGTTGCTGTACCAGTCACGAAAACGATGCCAATGCGAGCGGGAATTCTGGGCCTGTCCTGGTTTGGGGCCCTCGAGTTCGGCTTCCGGTAGTTCTTCCGACTCCTCCGGGGTCTTGATTTCAGCTTCCGCTGAAGTTTCCGGATCAACCGATTCGTGATCTATCGGCTGTTCGGCGGTAGGGGTAGTTTTGTCTTCGATTGTTGGCATGTGGCTTAAACTATAGAGTTTTTGCTAACGTTTTGCCAACTCTACTGGATAGATAAAGACTTGAGCAGGCTCTCCAGCGGCCCCGAAAACGCTTTGTCTTCATAGCTATTGGTGGCAACACTGATGGGCGTGTTCGTACCAGAACAATCACTACCACCACACTTAACAAAACCAATGCTTATAATCGGGTCAACTTTGCTTATATCCACTTTGGGGATAGCTTGGCCGACGGTGTAGCCGCTGTCACCAGTAATATAGATGCCGTCAAGAGCCGTACTGCTAGACGAACTGCTATAACGCAAGTAACTTAGGTAGGTTGACCCCCGCTGGTTTTGGCTTGGTTTGGTGTAGTTTATCTTTTGCGAGATCAGCGCGGCCGTGGCGTTACCACCATCAAACTCGGGAAGCTTTTGCTCTTTGGATCTGATAGTCATAATGACTTGGCCGTTTACCGACTGCCCGGTAGCGTTTTTTAGTTGGATCGACGGGGATACAACGGTCATTTGTCCTCCGCCGCCATCCGTAACTTTCCAGTCCTGCGGGTAATCGAAGCCCAGGTAGAAGTTAGAGGAATCGTAGTGTTTGGTAGCTGTTGCAATCTGGCTAGTTGCCGGCTTGGTAGTTTGAGCTGTTTGGGTTGTTTGCGCGGGCTTTTTAGTAGACTTATGGTTTTTTAAATACCAATAGACTCCACCACCCAGCCCGGCAATCACTACCAGAATTATCAATGTGGTTAACAACTTGCGCCAGATGGGATTGCGCTGCTTTTCAGGTGGCTCGTAGCTGGCGTAATCGGCGGTAGAGCGCGAGGCTTCTTCGTAATCATCTTCAGGATTATGCTCGGGCTGGTTTACAGAGTCCCAATCGTCATCTTTTTTTTGGTCTATCTTCTGGTCTGGCGCCTGGTCTTCCTTCTGTTCGTTCTTCTTTTCGCTCATATTTCAGATTATACCCCCTTCGGGCAAGCGTTTGACTATTATTATACTTCCTAATACGCTTATGCTATGAGTATTAATAAAAATCAAAAGGGTTTCGGTGTAGTTGAGCTAATATTAATCATCGTGATAGTACTTGGGCTGGGCGGAATTGGCTGGTACGTAGTTAACTCCAACCACAAAACCCAAAAACAACTCGACAGTTTGGCAAAATCCTCGGACACAGCTACAAAAAGTAGCAGTTCAAGTACAAAGTCCTCCAGCCCGACTACTAGCGAGTTCGTCTTTAAAGAATTTGGAGTAAAAATCACTTTACCAGACAGCCTAAAGGGCTTAACGACTGACTACAAGAATGGTTATCTATACTTAACCGCTGATCAGTACAAGAAAGCCCTGCGTGACTGTAGTAGCAGTGATGCACTGGATGGCTCTATGGGGAGTTTTGGTAGTTTACTCAAAAAGAACGGCCAGTATCCGAGCGACCCGACGATTGATGATGGACAATTATTAAAACAGTTTCCTGATTTTTATATTGGAATAGGTCTGCCCAACGGCGCACCATGTGAAGATCCAGATAAATATCCAGACGAGTCAGCACATGCGTATGAAGTGGGCAACAGCCTTGCTGCTGCGTTAGAAAGTGCATTCAAAACCACAACCCTGGTTCAATAAATACTTAACTAGTCAAGTATTTATTAGTTTTTCTAGCTCAGGTAGAACGATCTGAAAAATAAGCTTATGACCCTTATTGTTTGGGTGGGCACCATCGGGCATTAGATCGTGAGTTGCTTGTTCTCTTTGCATCATCTCAAATAATGATACGTAAGCCACGCTACTTCTCTCGCAAAAGTCTTGTAGAACTTTATCGAAAATCATAATTCTTTCGTTGCTGTAGCATTTGCCAGAGCTGCTCCACTGAGGCGGCTGTACTCTTTCGTCGACAACTGGTGACATACCTACAAAGAGTATCCTTTGGCTGTACAGCTTTGCGATTTTAAGTATGGTCCCTAACTCTTCGTTGTATTTTTTGGGTGTCGACTCGAAATCATCTTCTCTATAAATAGTGTCGTTAAGTCCCACAGCAAAAATATATACAATTTCCTCGCCAGGCCAAAGCCGAGCCTTGGTCTCGCTTTCAAGACGAGCTACAACGCTTTTAGTAAAATCGCCAGAGATTCCAAGATTGAATATAGTTGGCTGTTCTTTACTAAGGTCAAGAAGCTGGATTTCGTCGTAATGCTTCCTTAGACGCCCCACCCATCCGCCTTCGGTATCCCAAAAGCCTTGAGTAATGCTATCCCCAAAAATCAAAACTCTCATACGGAAATTGTAACAAGGTAAGATGAAATTTGTATTTTTACTCTGAGCTTTACCATCTTTGATGGCCACCCAGTACTGATAACGGGCATGAGATAATGTAAGAAGAGGGCTTATGGTTGAGCTATCGGCAAAAAACGCAGGCATCATTAAGTTGGGGGACGTCCAGGTCAACCGCTTGGGGCTGGGCACCAATCGTATTTCTAATAATGACGAGTCCCGGACGGTGCTTAAACTAGCTGTTGAGCTTGGGGTAAATTTTATAGACACAGCCGATAAATACGGACAGAGCGAAGAAGTAATCGGCCAGACTTTAGCCCCGTACCCACCAGGCGTTGTGGTGGCCACAAAAGGCGGCTGGAAGGAGTCTAACTCGCCTGAGCACTTGCAGGAATGTATAGATAAAAGCCTGCGTCTGCTTAAAGTTGAACGGATCGAGCTGTGGCAACTGCACCGGGTTGACCAAAGTGTTCCGATTGAGGAAACGATGGCGTTTTTGAAAACCCAGATGCAAGCCGGTAAGATTAAAAACATCGGCTTATCGGAAGTACGTGTGGAGCAAATTGAAAAAGCCAGAGCGGTTGTGCCCATAGCTTCAGTCCAAAACAAGTACAATTTGTTAGAGCGACAGCACGAGGACGTTCTAGATTATTGCGCCAAAGAAGGCATCGCTTTTTTGCCGTTTTTTCCACTGGCTAGCGGCGGTGTGGCTCAAAATTCAAAGCTTAACGAGATTGCAAAGAAATACGGAGCATCAGGGGCTCAAATTGCCATCGCGTGGTTGCTTAAACGCTCGCCTATGATGCTGCCAATTCCGGGAACTCTTTCCATCGAGCACCTAGAGAGCAACATCGCCGCAGCCAACATAAACCTAACCGACGAAGACTACGAACTACTTAGCAATAACTAAGGGGCCAGACGGTTGATGTCGCGGGGGAAGAGGGTGGCTTCTTTTACATTCTTAAGCCCAAGAAGTTTTTCTACTGTGCGTTCTAGGCCCCAGCCCCAGCCACCATGTGGCGGCATGCCATAACGAAATGCTTGTAAATAATATTTGAAGCCTGGGTCTTCCGGCTTGCCACCAGCCATTTCTTTGAGCTGCTTTACCAATACATCATAGCGATGTTCGCGCATGCTGCCGGTGGCAATCTCTACACCGCGGAAGAGCAGGTCGGCGCGTTCGGCAATTTTGGGATCATCATCCTTGAATTTATGGTAGAACTTGGCATCTTCCCGCGGCCAGTCAGTCACGAATACGGCTTCTGAGCCAAGTTCTTTGGTGGCATAATCGCATATCCAGCGCTCCTCATCGGGGCGTAAATCTAACTCGCCAGTAGTGTCGGTGTTGGTAGCTTTGGTGTATTTTTCATGAATTTCCGCCATTGACAAAGCCGGGATTTTAGATGGTAAAACAGGTTTTTTCGCTTCCCACATTTTAAGCTGATTTTCAGCTTTTTCCCAGACATCATTAATTACAGTGTTTAGTAAATTACTTAACAGGTCAAGTAAATCGGAGAAGGTGATAAAGCCAATTTCTATGTCTACCGTAATAAACTCTGTCATGTGACGAGTGGTGGCGCTGGGCTCTGCCCTGTAGGTTGGGTTAATTTCGAACACCCTCTCAAACACCCCTACCATCATCTGCTTATAAAACTGGGCGCTTTGGGCCAGTGTTGCCTCTTTGCCAAAATAATCCAGCTTGAATACTTCCGCGCCGCCCTCTGTGGCGCCTGGCAGGAGTTTTGGCGAATTAAACTGTGTAAAGTCCTGACTCTTCAGATAAGCCCGGATTGATTCTTCTACTTCAGCTTGGACTTTAAATATTGCCTGCTCTTGCAGATTGCGCAGACCAATAACCCGGTTATCGAATAAAGTGTCTAGATTTTCTGGTTTGTGGCTAAGCGGCTTATCAATCTCTATGGGTGACTCGTCTGCAACCGCAATATCTACTGTGACAACCGCATCGTGCAGCTCCACACCACCCGGGGCTCGTGGTTCCTCCACTGCCATGCCTTCCACCGTAAGCAGGGTGCCGGTTTGCATGCCGCGCAATTTTTCTATTTCTTCGTCTTTATTTAAAACAATCTGTACCAAGCCGCTGCGATCGCGAACGTTAATAAAGTTAAGCCCACCCAGCAGACGCTTTTTATGCAGCCAGCCTTTTATGCTAACTTTTTTACCAACGTGAGTCTTCACGTCACCAGTAAGAGTTCTCTCCATAACTAGCGGCTATTTTACCACTGTTTGCTCGGTTTGTTCAGTTGTTTTAGGCGTTTTAACTTCTTTATGATGAGCTTTTTCGGCCCGGGCTTCCAGGCCGGCTACGGCTCGCAGGTCGCCGTAACGCTCGAATTCGTCGGTGATTTTATCGCCTAAAATTTGCTCCATGACGTCCTCTAGGCCTAGAACGCCAACCATTTCTTCGAAGTTATTGACGACAATCAACAGATGGTGGCCGGTTTTTATGAACGCTCCGAGAGCCTCGCGCAAGTTATTAGATTCGTTTATAAAATAAACGTCTTTTTTCATGATATCGCGCACTTTTCCGCTGTCTGGATGATCTATCAGATCCTTTAAATGCAAAGTGCCGATAATCTCTGGTGAAGCGAGCTTGGTAGAATCTTTGACCACCGGAAAACGGCTAAAACCGCTAGCGTGGACCTCGTCCATTAAAAGCGGGCCAATTGAATCGGTAGCCGCAACCAGCTTTACTTTGCGGCGGGGCGTCATAACACTGCCGACGGTCTTGTCACCGAAAGTCAGGGCTCCAAACACAACTTTAAGGTCGCTCTCCGGTATGCGATTATCCAACTGATGATTCTGGCTGTTAACTAACCCCAGCAGGTCTTCCTTTTCATACAGGCCGGTATGTACATGTACCTGCCCGAATTTCAAGAACAGGTCAGCCAGCCGGCCAAAAACCGGCTGCAAAAAAGATAAAAGGCTGGCGTGAAAAGGCGCAAAAACGGCCGCTAGGTTCCACGACCAGCCGCCAACCCTGGGAGTTGGGGCCCAGATTAGCAGCCAAGCCATAAAGACCATGGTCAACACTGCCACCCACCAGGCTGCATTAGCGACTATCAAAATTAGGCCGATGGCGCTGGCCGTGCCAATAATCCAAAAAAACAGCTCCAAAGAACCGCTATACGCGGCCGCCCTATATATGGCAGCCGCCCGGTTATCCTTCCCCCTGGCCCGTCGTTTAAGCTCCTGGCCCGGCAGGACCCGATAAACTTTGTAAAGCAGAACGCTCTTTATGAATATAAGGGCAACAATAACAAACAAAAGCTTCATCAACTCTTATTTTACACTTTTTTAAAATTTGTATTTATAACATAAATTTAAGAAAAAGTTGTAAGCTATAAGGATATATGAGCATATCGATTAACGTTCTTGAGCAGCCGATATCTAAACTTGTCAACAAAACAAGAAGCAAGACGACAGTTGAATACCCGGTTGATGATATTTGGAACCCTGAGGGGATTTCCCTGGAGTCCCGGACTAAAAACAACCCTGAGCTTAAAAAGAGGATTGATAGGGTCCTGGAGCCAAAAAACTTAAAAAAATATATTGTCAGCGTCAATACCCTGGCCCCGACCCGCTGTATAGACGGCCGGATTACGCTGGACTGGGACAAGCAGAGCGAGCTGCGGAAAGCCTACCTTGGGCCCAAAATCGCCGGTGGAACCGCTCATGCCGCCCTGGCTCACCGAATAGTTGACACGCATCACCTGGTTGATGATTTGCTATTTGAGCATGATATTGAGTACGTGGTTAACCGATATAAGAAAATAGGCATCGGTTTTGGCGGCCATATCGATACCCACCAACACGGCTGGAATACCGGCTGCGGAGCGGTAGATAATATTAATCTTATCCTGGACCTTATCAAACGCCCCGAGGCGCAGCTGCAACTACGCGGGCTGGCCAGGATGATAATGGGTGATGCTTACGACGGCTCTTTTATAGCCAACGAGGTGATAGGACGGATGCTATTTCTTAACGCCCTGTTACCCTCTTACATGCCCAAAGAAAACGGCAAGCCCGGCGGTGAGTTTTTGTACAAAAAAACCGTTGTTGAGCTAATCAGAAACCACTCCGACGCTAAGCACGAAAGTGTTCCGCGACTTTCAGGAGACCATAATGAAATCGCCATTATACTTAACTCGTTGCAAGGCACAACGATAGACACCGACCGTCTAAGCTTTGATAACAATAACGAGATCCAGGTTTTTGGATGGGATTTATGGGAAGTTTATAAAGAAGCCGCCCGGCTTTACCCTTACGATGTCCACGCTACACCTACGTCACAACAAAGAGCGGTAGCTAAAAGAACCAAACATGTAACTATTCGGGCGCTTTTGGGCGTGGCGACAATCATGGTTCTGACGGACGGCTCACTCCGGGTGGCAACCGTCTCTGGCAGCGTCCCAAGCAACGTGAAAGTTGGACATGATAGACTTTAGTAAGTATTAAAACCTAATTTGGAGGAGCTATGGACCGACGTTTTTTGGTAATCTTGGCCGTAATCATCGTGGCTTTGGGTGGCGTGTTCGCGTTTAGCAAACAGTCAGCTGATAACAAATCCGGCGGTAGTAGTAGCGCCAAACCCACCAGCCATACTATTGGCGAAGGTAAAAAGGGCGTGACCCTAACCGAATATGGCGACTTCCAGTGCCCCGTCTGCGGAACTTACTACAGCCCGCTTAAGCAAGTGATGGCCAAGTACAACAGCGATATCTACTTCCAGTTTAGTAATCTGCCGCTTGTAAGCATCCACCCAAATGCCTTTGCTGCCGCCAGAGCCGCCGAAGCTGCCGGATTGCAGAATAAGTACTGGCAGATGCACGACAAGCTTTACGAAAACCAGACCCAGTGGTCCTCCGCCACTAGCGCCTTAAGTACCTTTAAGACTTATGCCAAAGAAATCGGGTTGAACGTCACCCAATTTGAGACCGATTACGCCAGCGGGAAAGTCAACGACGCCATCAACGCCGACTTGGACGCCTTCAAAAAAACCGGTAAAGACCAAGCGACTCCTACGTTCTTCATAGACGGAACGCCGGTTTCTAGCTCCAGCCTAACCGACCCCTCTACCGGCGCTCCGACACTCGAAAAATTTTCGGCTGTGATAGACGCCGAAATCGCTAAAAAAGCCAAGCAGTAAAATAACTTAAACTGTTACGCGAACATTGATCGTTTGCGGCTGCGAGTCAACGGTAACCACTTTGATGGACATATCGTCCCCCTCATCTATTTGTTTTTGTTAATTTTTGTTTGATGCGGTTTTTTGTTCTCCCAAAAACCCCAGCAAGGTAATAGTAATATTGCATACCCCGCTTAAGCTTGTCAACCCAGCACTTAGCACGGAGTGCTTCGCATATATCCGCATTAAGCGGATAGTCTCCGCGCTAAGTGCTGGGGCAATCCTGTTGTGTAAGACGCCAAGACCATATACCATAAGCTAAAAGCAGAAACACACCAAAATGGCTAAAGATTTTATTGAAAAGATTGCCGACGCGCCCGCCGACGCCCTTGATAGCGCTATTACGAAAGCGGAGCACGTAGTCAAAACGGTTGATAGCGCTGTCGTTAAGACCGAACACGCTGTAGGTGCTACGTCGACCGGTCAAAGCATTAGAAAAACCAGGGAGTACTGGCATAATTTGGGGCCAGGTTTGACCACCGGCGCCTCGGATGACGACCCTTCAGGAATCGCTACTTATTCACAAACTGGCGCGCAGTATGGCTTCCAGCTTCTGTGGATGAGCGTGGTGACCTTTCCGCTGATGTCCATAGTTCAGGAGATGTGCGCCCGTATCGGCCTGGTAACCGGCCGGGGATTAGCCGGCAATATCCGCCTGCATTTTTCTAAAAAAGTTCTTTATGTCTGCGCCATGCTGTTATTCGCAGCCAACGCTTTTAACATCGGGGCCGATCTTGGAGCCATGGCCAAAGGTGTACAGTTGCTAGCCCCCGGTTTAAGCTTCAGCGTACTGGTTATCGGTTTTGCCCTTTTTAGTCTAGTGATGCAGATATTCACGCCTTACGCCAAATATGCCAAATATTTGAAGTGGTTGGCTTTAGTACTTTTAGCGTATGTGGCCTCGGCTATCTTGGCGCACCTAAATTGGAGCGAAGTGATTCATAAAGCCGTGGTGCCATCGGTCCATTGGAACAAGGAACAGCTGCTGTTAATCTGCGCCATTTTAGGTACGACCATCTCGCCTTATCTATTCTTCTGGCAGACCTCTCAAGAAGTTGAAGAGCAAATATTAGACGGTGAAACCACTGTATTATCGCGGCATGGCACCAACCCGCAGGCCATAAAAAAGATGCGCGCCGATGTGTGGAGTGGCATGCTGTTATCCAACATTGTGATGTTCTTTATAATCGCCGCTTGCGGCGCCATTTTATTCCCACAAGGTATAACTCAGATACATACAGCCGCGGACGCCGCGGAGGCTTTAAGGCCATTCGCCGGTGACGCGTCATACTGGCTGTTCGCCATCGGCATAATCGGTACCGGCCTATTAGCTATACCGGTTCTGGCAGGTAGTAGCAGCTATGCCGTCAGTGAAAGCTTTAGGTGGAAAGAAGGTCTTTATCGCAACCTGCACCAGGCCAACTCGTTTTACGGAGTCATGATATTTTCGGTGCTTATCGGACTGCTTATCAACTTTATCGGGCTGGATCCCATCAAGGCTCTGATTTATTCGGCTGTGCTCAACGGGATAGTCGCGCCGCCAATTTTAGCGCTTATAGTCATACTGAGCAGCAACCACAAGATTATGGGCGCTAACGTGAACAAACGCTCCACAAGCTGGCTGGGATGGGGCGTGACGGGCCTGATGAGCTTGGCGGGCGCCGCAGCCATCTTTTCCATCTTTTAGGCTTAAGGGGTTTCAGGTTACAATGATGGCGAGACTACTATAATTTATGGATAACATTTTTTCTGGTTTAAGTTTAATAATCGTCATAGGCGCCGTCGTATCCGTATTTATGCGGTCGATACGCCAACCGTTGATGATCGGCTATATCATTACCGGTATCATTGTCGGCCCCGCCGTACTGCATATTACTAAATCACCGGATACGCTAACCGTGTTTGGCGAAATTGGCATTGCTCTGCTGCTGTTCATCATAGGCCTTGGCATGAACCCCAAGGTCGCCCGCGAGGTGGGCCGGCCATCCATCATTACTGCTTTCTCTCATATGGCTATAACCGGTGTGGCTGGTTGGGCTGTGCTGGTACTTCTGGGACTGGGCCACCGGGCGGCCATTTTTGTGGCGATAGGCCTGACTATTAACAGCACCATCGTGGCCCTTAAGTTGCTTAGTGATAAGAAAGAACAAGGCCGATTGCATGGAAAACTTACCGTTGGTATATCTTTGGTAGAAGATATTATCGCGGCTATCCTGCTGCTTTTCGTGGCCTCCGCCCATGACGGCCAATGGCTATCGTTCGGCCCGCTGGTTGGCTTGGCTTTCAAAGTAGCCTTGGTTGGCGTGGCAATGTATCTACTTAACAAAGAAGTTTTGCCGCGGGCCCAAAAAATAATAGCCAGCGACCAGGAGCTGTTATTTTTGACGGCCATTGCCATCGGGCTGGGGAGCGCGGCACTGATGGCTAAAATCGGACTTTCCATGGAAGTTGGCGCGTTAGCGGCCGGTGTTCTGCTGGCCTCGCAACCCTACGCCCAGGAGGTTGCCGCCCGCCTACGCCCGCTCCGCGACTTTTTTGTAATAGTATTTTTTATTGCTCTGGGAATCCAACTGACCTTCAACCAATTCAGCGAACTTATCCTGCCGATAATCGCTGGCACCATCGTGGTCGTACTGGTCAAACCATTCGTAATCATGGCTTGTCTAGGCTACTTGGGCTACACCAAGCGTACCAGTTTTAAGACAGCTGCGGCGCTTAGCCAAGTCAGCGAATTCTCTATCATCTTCTTGATACTGGCCAACCAAAAGGGCCTGGTTGACCATCAGACCGTTTCACTACTAACATTCATAGCTCTGGCTTCAATCGCCATCTCCACCTACTTGGTGACATTCAGTGACAAGGTTTACGGCCTGATAGAAAAACATCTGGACATGTTCGAGCGCAAAAAAATCGAGGGTGAAGCGTTGCCCAGCGAACGAAACGACTTGGTGCTGTTCGGCTATCAACGCGGCGGCCACGAGTTTATCAGCCTGTTTAAAAAAATGAAGAAAAAGTACGTGGTAATAGATTACGATCCGGAAATTATAGATATTATCGAGCAACGCAAAATTAACTACCTATATGGCGATGCTACCGACGTGGAGCTACTAGAAGAAGCCGGTGTTGAAAAAGCTCAGCTGGTCGTTTCCACGATTCCGGACTTTCAAGTAAGTACGTTTTTGCTTGGTTTTTTGAAAAGTAAGAACCCCCGCGCCGTAGCTATCTTACACTCCGACGATCCGGATGAGGCCGCGAAGCTGTATAAAGCGGGAGCCGACTACGTAATTTTGCCTCACTACATCGGCAGTGAGCAAGTTAGCACATTCATTAGCAAATCGGGACTCACCAAACAGTCTTTCCGCAAACAGCGTGCTAAACACTTGGAGTATTTAGAAAAACATTACGGCTCATTAGAAAAGCTAAACCAACTACACGATAGAAAACTTGGCCGCTCTATCATCCAAAGCGTAGCCAGCTTAACAAAATCCAAACCTTAAGCTATCCAGCTCAATAAATGGCCACCTAGCTGTTCCGCTTCGGCCTCCTCAACAATGCGTCGTCGCCTTTGAGCGAGTTTTCTCTCGGCAATTTGCCTATTAATTCTCTGGAGCTCGGTCTCCCTTTTAGAACCTTCGTTCTTGGTTTTCTTGCCGTAAAACTCGTCTATTATTTTTGAACTTACCTTGCCACCTTTTGTATGCACCGATGCTTTGCAATTGACACAGTGCATTATGTTTTTCTTAAGGAGTTCCTTGGGTAAATCAACTGTTTCTTTGCATTTAGGACATGTGACGCACTTTGTGGGGTCGCCGTTCATTCTGTAAGCGTGGCTCAGAGTTGAGGCTTCTGTGTTCGCTGCACCTAGAGTGCCGGTCGGACATGCACCATCATAACGTATCCCTTCGCTTTTAGCTTCGCCGCCATAGTATCCTGCCGATTCGACCGCATCTGACTTATTGCCGGAGATAGCCAACTGGTCTAAAGCAGCCCGAGGGGCCTTATTTAGAGTCGCCACGACATACTGTAGGCTGTGGTCTAAAAGCTCACGAGCCAAGTTTGAAGATATAGCATGGCCAACCCTTGTATCCAAACCCAGGCCGAGATTCCAGTTAATTTCAGCGATTTCGTCAGTTATATAACCACCGCTACTACCCAGTGCCCTCAGGCTATCAAGATATACCCCGCGTAATACTTTTTGGCGTCGTACCATAGCTATATCATCACCAGTAGCTGGATGCTCCGTTTTTTTAAGCCCAAAACTGAATTCCTGGCCAGGATTTTGGTCTGCCAGTATCGCATCGTAAGTAGAAACATATGTATCCATAAACTCTTCAAAGTCACCGTGTGGTGGACTATAGGCATACATATTATCTAAAAGCTCCATGGCCGTTTGGCTCGGGGGTACATCCGCGCCAATCTGATCATGAAGTTGATTGAAGGCACCGACAGAAGAGTTATGGAGCGTAACCACGTGCTCGACAAGTTCCATCTCGCTGACTTTTTGATGAATTCTAACAATTGCATATGTTTCTTTATCCGTCATAGGCATAGACTCAACGACGTACACATCGTTTACCCCAGCACCATCAAACCAGCCACTTAGTCTGCCCACTTCCTTGGATTCTATTTTGGCACGAGCATATAACCTCATATCGGCGGCATTACCAGCAAATTTGTACTCTGTAACAGTTGTCATACCACGCATAGAGAACTGGTTTTCACGAGATATAAAATCATCTAACGTACGATCAAATGCAACCGAGTTGATAAACCGTGGTTTTTCTAAACGTTCAGCGCAGTCCGTCACTAAGTCCTCGTCCACCGAGTTAATAGCCGCTTCGCCACTCTCCAAATATTGCTCAAGGTGTGTCAGGGGGTCATTAACGCCGAGCTCAGCAACAAAAACACCAGCCCCCCATAGTGCCTTTTCACCAACACTACTTTGTAAGTTTGCCGCCTGCGGTCTCTCGGCTTTTGGCTTAACGTTTTCCAAAAAAATATCCCTGCTCACTTTTGCAGGGATTCAGAGACACTTGACTAGTCAAGTATTACCAACTCCTGCTCGGGAGCGTTTTTACGGTTAATGCTGTGTCGGACTTTCCACCAGTTGGCGGATTACCGTTGCGGCACAGTTCCCGAATTCTTGCCCTCCGCAGTTTCCGCTTTTTAGCAGTCTGTAATCAGATTACTAAAACGAGCGAAACGGAGGATGGGGCACGGGATTCCAGCAACCTGTTTGTTAATACTTTCGTATCATAGCACGCGTTTGATTACTCATGGTGTAGTAATTTTTTCTTTGTCGATTCTGATTATAAAGACTAGATCATTAAGACAAGAACCAGCACACCAAGCGCTATACGGTAATAAACAAATATCTTAAAACTGTGGCCGGATACATACCTTAACAGCCAAGATATAGCTACCAGCGCTACGAAAAACGATACGACAATACCGATTATGATGCTGGTTACACCGCCATCAACGCTGCCGGCCAAGTCGTGCCGCCCATGTAGAAGTTTATAGGCGCTGGCCAGCAGAAGCACCGGAATAGCTAAGTAAAAAGAAAAAGCCGTAGCGGTCACCCGGTTAAGTCCGCCGGCCAAACCGCCAACTATGGTAGCGCCACTGCGCGAAACCCCTGGCACTAAGGCTACGCATTGGGCTAGACCGGCAATAAAAGCCTGTTTGATCGTCACAGAATCTATATCTTCTTT